>NZ_WJYH01000036.1:0-44788 GCF_009668065.1 Acinetobacter sp. RIT698 | reverse complement strand
ATTTTTTATTTTACCTTTTGGTAAAATTTATAAATTTCTTAAGTGAAAAAATTAAACTAAAATAGTGCATAAATGCATCATTTTAGATCATTGAAATTTCTAAAATCGGATTTAACAAAAAATAAAAAACCGCATAAAAATGCGGTTCGATAGCATAACAATTTTTGTTTAATCAACCAGTATTTTAATAAAATAAATAACCTATTAAAAATCAAAATTAAAACTAAAATTAAAACCGTAGCAAAATCAATATTTATAATATTTTACAAGCACCCTCAACAGCTAATCGAAGCTATCATGCATATATTTTTATGACCAACATAACCAATATTAATAATCATATTTGCAGCCGTCATGTTTTTTTCTATATTTCATTTCCTAAAGAAAGCACTGGCTTTTATCCTACTTTGGCCTCAGATGTCGTCAAAAATATAAATCGTGCAGGACAATGATTGGCAGAAGTAGGTCCCATTTTTACTACATCATAAATCTGCTCAGTGCTGATTATTTTATCCAACTAGCCATTATAGTTCTGGCTGCTAAGCACAATTGATTTATATTCATATTTAGGTTCTGGTCATAAAACCTCTTCTACTAAATTTTGAATTAAAATCTGGTTGACTGTCTTACTTTCTGTTACAGAGGATGCATGTGCTCCTGTTTCCAACAGTGTTAATACCCCATGCCCCAATACTTTTTTAAGATCTATACTCTTTTGATAAGGCACTAAAAAATCATCTTTGTTGGCAATATAATACACATCCGTTTTTGCCAAAGCTGCAACATGTTCAGGTAAAATTTTAAAATTCATCAATGCATTCATACGTACCAATACATTGTTGATGGGTGGGAAATCATCGAATCCTGAATTTTCAATATCCTGAATTTTTTGAATATGTTTTGAAATATAGGCAGGCGGATATAGGAATAAAGCTTGTACCCGTATATAAGCTTCAACACCTACATTTTCTAATAAAGTAATACGTGCCTGAAAACACTTTTGTGTATGCGGATCAAGTGCATCCCAAGCATTAATAAAAGTAAGACTGGTTAATGATATATCTGTGTTCTGAACCAAGACCGCCAATTCTGCCCCTATGACCGCACCCAAAGCATGTCCAATAAAATGGCATTGTTTGATCTGTTGTTGTTGCAGAATATCGAGAATTTGTTTTGCCATATTTTTGATTGAGTATGATGTTGGCAATGCATCAGAATCCGCATGACAACCTTCTTGATCATAAACAAGCACTTGAAAATATTGGGTTAATGTTTCAATTTGTGGTTGCCAGAATGAGGCGTGCCCGCCTAAACCTGAAGATAAAACGACAATTTCAGCATCTTGCTGAGTAACACAAGGAAAAATTCGATAGCTCATTGTTTTACCATTTTATTAATTAGTTGATTTAATAACAGCAAAAAATATGCCGAATACTTGTTATGTTTAGGTTGGTTTTTTTAAGGCTTTTGATGACCAATGTAAACGGTAGGATTTTTATCCTATCCTTTACATGCTAAACATAACATCAGCATATTTTTGACATAAAGCTAAAAAGACTCTTGATAAAATGAATCTTTTATTCAAAATAATTCGATATCATAAACATAGACCTACCCATTAAAATTTGGATATTGGATTAAATCCCTTAAATGTATCTTAAAAAAAAGCAACAAGAATGTTAAAAAAAGCAACAAGAATGTTGCTTTAAAATACAAAAGACTTTCAGCATTATCCTCATATATAGTTTCAATCAACGCATGCGTTTTAAGTTATAGGTTACCACACCCCAGATTTCAAATTCCTGCCCTTCTTCAATATAAATATTTTTAAATTCTGGATTCTCAGCTTTTAACCAAACTTTCGGTGGATCAAACTGTTTATCAATCATCAGGCGCTTCACCGTGAAATCATTATCAATACGGGCAATCACAATATCACCAGATTTTGCAGAAATACTACGATCTACAATCAAAGGATCTTCAATATCTATACCGACATCCAACATTGAAAGCGAATTTGCTTTAACAATAAAGGTAGAACTTTCATTTCGAATTAAATATTCATTCATATCCAATGATTGTTCAATGCTATCTTGAACAGAAAATGGCACACCAGCAGCGACTCGTTCTGTCGCAAGTGGAATCTGATAGACCTTATCATTTTTAGGCTGAATGGTCTGGATATTCATGCTAGAGCTTAAATCACTGAGCTGGCCGTTTTTGAAATTTTTCAGTAACCAGTTTTTGATAAAATCTACTTGTGACTCTGGGACACGGATAACTTTGGTCGGCTCACTAAACTGTGCCTTACGCCCAGCATTGGCTCTCGCACCTCCGTGTTCAAATTCTACTTTCTTAGACATTATTTATCCTATATGCTTCATAAAAGCCTGTAAAATCAATATAGCTTGAAAAAGTTACAAATTCAAGTTGACGGCAAGTTTTTTTTGAATAACAATAACTCTATCGATCAGTTTTGATACATCTATTTGAACAAGGACGACAAAGATAATCAATATACTTATCATAAATCAATAATTTAGAATACAGACATCTTGTTAATTTATTGATATTTTTGAATAAGTTCTCTGATCCCACTTAAGCACTTAATTGATTGATTTTCTATGTGGAGACATAAAAATGGCGACTCAACGTGATGCAATTCTTGGTTATGCAGACGAACAACATGCTTACTATATTCGTTTGATTGAAGACAATAATGTGTTAGGCAGCCAGTATGGTTTATTTTGTGAAAATACCAATAGCGATATCGCTGAAAGTATCATGACCACATTATTTTTAAAGAAATCATTTTGGTTAAATGGTTCTGAATTTAGTGATATTGTTAAAGGTTTAGAACCTCTTCCACTTTAAGCTGATGCCAACCTGATAAAATTGGATTTGCTTAAATATTCAACTGAAGTTTATGATTTGATATGTATTTCGTGATTAAAATGTCGTTGTATTCCCCTCGATACAACGACGATTTAATTTTCAATTGATCATGCTATTGATTGAGTTTAGATCCTTGTCATAAGTATTAAGCTTTTTAATCAAATACTCACCACCCATTATTTCTTGTTTGATTATTTCTTCTTTAATCATTCCCCGCTTTATCCATTTCTTGATTATCTTGTCCTTTCATTGAGCTTCTACTGAGCGCTTTACCAGTCACTTATAGAGATCATTGATCACTCATATTCATGAGTTGCTGAAATACTCGCATCAATCCAATCGCCTGTTTATTCATGGCACTTATTTTGCTTAATAAATATTACGTTTTTCAATAATCGTAATACTCAAGCTAAAATGAGGGCGGTAAATATGGGTTATGTCGCAAAGGAAATTGGTCAAAAGAACAAGCTATTACTAAGCTTGTGTTCTTTTCTGATCCCTATATTGCTGTGGTGTGCGGTCAGTTATTTACCTTTTATTTGGCACCCTCAAGTGCAAATTACAGATTCTGGTAGTGTCTCGTATTTTCAAGTTGGCAGCCGAGTTGAAAAAAGTGTGTTCTATAGTGAGGCACAAAATGCGGTCGATCACCATTCTGCACCACCACAAGGTATTTTAGTTAATCCCATTTACTTACCTGCACCACATGAAGTGGCTAAAGCCTTGGTCACTGCATTTACCACGCCCCCAGAGCAACCAGATACACCATGGTTTCATCAAAGCTTATGGCACAGTATTAAAATCGTTTTTTCTGCTTTTTTAATCTCTTCAATTTTTGGTATTCCGCTGGGGATCCTCTGTGGTTTCTCACAAAAAATATCGCTGCTTACAGAACCTTTTGTTGAGTTTTTCCGTTATTTACCTGCACCTGCATTTGGTGCGCTTGCTGTTGCCATTCTCGGAATCAATGATGCGCCTAAGATTGCGATTATTGTAATTGGAACGCTATTTCAACAAATCCTAATTATCGCCAATACGACACGTATGGTCGATAAAGGCTTAATTGAAGCCGGCTATACCCTTGGAACCAATAAGCTTAAAAGCCTATTCAATGTAGTAATTCCTGCGGCTTTTCCAGATATTTACCGTGATTTACGTGTCTTGCTGGGCTGGGCGTGGACCTATTTGATTGTCTCTGAACTGATTGGTACGACCTCAGGTATTACATGGTTTATTACTCAACAAGCACGCTATCAAAACTTTGACAATGTCTATGCCGCGATCTTGATTATCGGCGTGATTGGGCTGGTTTGTGATGTGTTATTAATGAAATTGGGCGAGCGAATGTTCGCATGGAAAGCAGGGGCAAAATAATGAATGACTCAACTTTTAATTCAGCTGAATATTTTCAAAAAATTTATGCACGCCCTGTCATCTTAGAGGCCAAACGACTGAGCCAAGTATTTAAACATGGTAAAACTGAACGAACCGTTTTAAATCAACTGGATCTTAAAATCCATAAGCGTGAATTTATTTGTGTGATCGGTCCATCAGGCTGCGGAAAATCAACCTTAAGCCGAGTGATTGCAGGTTTAGATCCATACCATAGTGGTGAGATCTTGGTCGATGGCGAAGCTATTACAGGCCCAAGCCCTGAACGTGGCATGGTATTTCAGGGATATACCCTATTTCCTTGGAAAACGGTTAAAGAAAATGTCATGTTCGGCCCACGAATGAAAGGTGCCAGCCAAATGACTGCGGAAGCCAATGCACGGGAATGGATCAATATTATTGGCTTAGATAAATACGAAAACCAATATCCACATCAACTTTCTGGTGGAATGAAACAGCGTGTTGCCATAGCACGAGCTTTGGTCAATGAACCAAAAATCTTATTGATGGATGAACCTTTTGGTGCGCTTGACCCGCATACCCGCCAAAAGATGCAAAAACACTTAATGGATTTATGGAAAAACATTGATATCACCATTATTTTTGTCACGCATGATATGGATGAAGCCATTTTATTGGCTGATCGTATTGTTGCATTAAAAGCCAATCCCGGTGAAATTAAAGAAATTATTGAAGTAGATTTACCGCGCCCACGTTCATTAGATCTTATGGCAACACCCGCTTTTCAACATTTAAGAGCGCGAGTGGATCAGTTGGTCCATGCTCAGGAAGATGAGCTAGATCCATCACTACAAGACTTACCCAAAATACCGCGTATGACCCAAGTTAGTACGGGTAAATAAGCAGACGGATTTTTTGAGCATTTGGGACGACCCAAATCGCTGAATTCTTTGTTGGACGGCCAACCTTGGTGATATTCATGTCAAACACATATGTTTTACCGCTTGTGGACATTTCTCTACTCTCCAGCCCTGAGCTTCAAGATCGACTCACAGTCGCACACGCTTTAGATCAGGCATGTAAAGATGTTGGTTTCTTATATTTAACAGGAAAACAATTTAAACCTGAGTTATTTCAAAAGCTTTATCACACTGCCCAGCAATACTTTGCCCAAGATACTGCCATTAAGATGCAGAATTATATTGGCTTATCAGAAAATCATAGTGGTTATGTGCCGATCGGTGAAGAACGCTTTGTCGAAACAAGTTATGATCTCAAAGAGGCCTATGATGTCAATTATGATCACCAGAGCCAAGCAGATCGTCGCCCTTTGATTGGCCCAACGCAGTGGCCTGAGGACCCGATATTTAAGCAGCATGTCTCTGCCTATTATCAACATATCAAAGCGATTGGGCATGAAATTTTCCAAAGTTTTGCACTGGCACTCGGTCTAGATGAGCATTATTTTGATGCACATATTTCCAAAGCCCCCAGTCAACTTCGCCTGATTCATTATCCTTACCATCCTGAAATTCAGGATAAAGAAGGTATCGGTGCGCATACCGATTATGAATGTTTCACTTTGCTATTACCCACAGCGCCCGGATTACAAGTGCTTGATAAAACGGGGCAATGGATTGATATCCCCCTTCTTGAAAATACTTTGGTTATGAATATTGGCGATATGATGGAAATTTTATCCAATGGTCGATATTTAGCAACCAAACATCGTGTTAAAAAAGTGTCTGAAGAACGCTATTCATTCCCGTTTTTCTTCTCTTGTGATTATGACTATGTAATTCAGCCTTTACTCAAAGATCAGCCTGCACAATATGCACCTTTAAAAGGTGGTGAACATCTTTTTAATCAAACTGCACAAACCTTTCAGTATCTCAAAGAAAAAGTGGCACGGGGCGAAATTCAACTTGAAAATGCCCGCCCACTTTATTCATTTGGTTTAAGCCAAAATGAGGAGTCGAAATGAACTTATTAGAACTCTGTACTCAACTTAAGCCAACGGATGATTCAACCTGCTTATTGCCGCAATATTTATTGGGTGCTTTTCGCCGTAAGAGCATTACCTTTGCCAATGGTTTAACTGATGAAAATAGCCTGGTCTATTGGTTTCAATCCAAGACATTTACCATTGATTTACGCTTAAAAGACCCTCGATTAACACCCGTTTTAGAACGACAAGGTTGGGTTGGCGATACTCTTTGGGATGCTCAAAATCAATTACTTTCATGGCATCTCAGCAGTAATTATCAAAATCATGTGCAATGGCCCGAACCTGCAAAATTATATTCAATTGGCAATGCCATACTCGAGTTTTCACCCAGCCATGCTTATGTTGAGGATTGGCGTCAACAAGCGATACGTGGCATTTATCTTGGCTTACGTTTATTTAAAATTGAAAATACTGAGTTAAATACCAGTTATCCTGCGGATGGTGGCTTGATCCTTTGTGATCATTTTATTGCCTTTGCCAAGTCTCGACATCCCGATATACAACAGGCTTTTAAATCCGCTGAGACGTTAACAGAAGCTATTTCTCAGCAACAGATCAGTCTAGAAGCAATCCAAGACTATGAGGTTTCGATCAGTTTTGATCAACAGATCATCGAACTTAGTACCGTCACCAACAAAGTTGGAAGCAAGATTGATCTTGAAAATTTCCAACAGCTTGATCACAACACACTGGTTCAACAGCGAATTATCGATGGTGAACAGTGCCGTTTATATTTCACACTCGATGTATTTCAAGCAGATTTTTGCTTTACAACACTCACGGGCACTTCAACTGCTAGCCAAAGTTGGTTTGATCATGAAGAAAATCACCTTTTCCATCATGCAAAAATAGCCTTATAAGGAATATTTCCAAGCAATGTCTTTTTTATATTTAATCATTGCCATTGTGGCAGAAGTCATCGCGACTTCTGCCATGAAAGCATCTGATGGTTTTAGTCAGTTGTCTGCATCGATCATCACCGTGATCGGATATGCGGTTGCCATTTATTTTTTATCACTGACCATGAAAACGATTCCTGTTGGTATTACTTATGCGCTTTGGTCGGGTGCAGGTATTATTTTAGTGTCTTTAGTCGGCTTCTTTTACTACAAACAACACTTAGATTTAGCTGCAATCATCGGTTTGGTATTTATGATTATTGGAATTTTAATTATTCATCTTTTTTCAAAAAGCACAGAAATATAATCAATGGATAATCATATTTTAATGTGATTAAGCTCTATATAATATTTTTGCACCTAAAATAAAATAGCCCGAGACATGCTTAGGCTATTTTTCAAACTATCTAACTCTTTTAAAAAACGTTATTTCAACTCTTGTAACAATGTTGGATAAATCAGACCATCGACATTTTGTTCGGTTTTATAGATGCCATTTTCCACGTTGAATTTATTGACGTGATAAGACGAGCCATAGATCGAATCAAAACCATTGCCTTTGCTAAAGACTTTTTGATTGGCTTCTAAATCAAGTAAATGGGTACCATTCACCATTGTTTCGTATTGTTTTGGATCGACCCCAGAACGAATTGCCATAATTTTTACAGCATCTGCATGTGTCGCAGGATCATTGATGTATTTCACCGTCTTGTCCCACACTTGAAGGATCTTTTTCCATTCATCTTTATGTGCAGTTAAATGACTCATATTTACGGTCAGGGTGTCATAAATTAAGCCAGATTTATCCTTCGAGGTATAAATGATTTTTGATCCAGCTACCGCTTTTAATGCCTGACTGGCTACAGGTTGCCATACCGCAATCGCTGAAACATCGGGGCTGGATAGAACTTGTGGTAATTGATTGGTGGCAGAATTAACCAATTTGATTTCATTAATTGGAATTTTTTGATCTGACATTGCTGTTGCAAGAAGCAAGTGATCGACCAGACCTTTTTCAACACCAACAGATTTACCTTTTAAATCCTGAATACTATTGATCCCATCTTTGGCAATAATCACATCATTGCCAGCAGAATAGTCCGTTGCCATAATCATCATGCCTTGGGTACCACCTGATGCCGTCACCAAGTTATCGCCATTGGTGACAAATACCGCATCTAATTGATTGGCTGAAAAGGCTGAGAGTGATGCTGAATAATCAAACCATTTAAACTCAACATTGAGACCAGCTTCTTTTAGCCAGCCTTTTTCAATCGCAACCTGCCACGCCACAAAACCAGGCCAATCACTATAGCCAATGGTGATTGGTTTAGCATTTGTTGAAGCTTGAGTACCTTCTTTCGCTTGTGGAATTTTTGCTGTGTTGTCACAACCAGCGAACAATATCGCAGATAATAGTGATACTGATAATAAAGATTTATGGATCATACAGAAACTCCCCCGGTTTTCTCGCCTTTAAATTGTGTATTGGTTTGATTTAGCGACTGTATATATGCACGCCTGCCATCTTTAAGTTGTAAATTACCGATTTCCAACGGCGCTGGAAGCTCTGCAACGATTGCCGCAAAATTTGCCAATGGAATATCCCAAACCTCAACTTCAATAGACGTTCCTGTTGCATCACATTGCAGACCTGATCTTGGCATCCCCCTACTCCCGATTTAATCATTTTGCAGAATTGGTGGCATCACAGCATCCATCAGCTCCAGATGCCCTTTGATCACACCCTTGAGTGCTGTAAATTGTTGGCTAATATGCCGAAGCTCAGAACTTGCCCCTTGCATCAGCATGACTTGTAAGATTTTTTGTTGATCAAGTTGAATATGCAGTGAACTGATCACTTGTGTTAAAAACTGTTGTTGTAAATCAATCAGTTGATTTCGAAGTGGCATTTGTCCTGCATCATAAAGGATGGTCAAAGTGCCGACCATGACTTCATTTGCTTGAGCCTGTTCCGCAATCAGGTGTTTATTGATCATGTCAACAATCGCTTGAGAACGACTTTCGTAGTGCTGATCAACAATTTTCTGATCGAGTGCATTTAGCGTTGCTTCAGGTACAGTAATGCTGATTCGAGCCAACTTTTGTTTAGCCACAAACTTATCCTTTTACCTTGTTGACAGAAATGTTTTGAGTGTTTTGTTTGATATATACGCCTGCACGTACACTGAATAAATCAATAAAAAATGCTTTAAGCGGATGTGTTTTTTTGACTGCTGTTTTGATCTGATTCATAGCACAACTCCATCTCAGTATTACCAAATTAGGTTTTTGTATTACTAATATAACAATGCAGAAAATGTGCCAGTTTTTAACCAAGTTTTTGCTGGTTTTAGCGTGTATTTATGGATGATTTTCGGGCAAAAATAAATTAAATGCACAAGCATAGCGCGAAGCGTTATCTAGGTTTAACAGTAAAAGCCTCTTTTATTTTAATTTTAATCGGTTAAGTCTTTCTAACTTATGACACTTGATAGGATTATGGCTGTAAAGCAAATAGAAAAAAATAAATCTATGTTTAAAACAGAAAAGGAGCATCATGACTGACGCTCCTTTGTTGATTTTTATCAGGCTACAGGTGCCAAGGTAAACAACACCTGTCCAGTCTTAACCGTCTGACCTTTTTCAATGGTGATGGCTTCCACCTTCATCCGTTCAGGTGCAAGAATGGGAATTTCAATTTTCATCGCTTCAATCACCGCAAGGGTTGCACCTTCTTCAACAATATCTCCAGAAGCACATTCGATTTTCCAAATCGAACCGGGCATATGTGATTCAACTGCACAACCACCTTCAGGAATACTGACCGCTTCACCATCATCTACAGTATCTAAACCTTCTGATACATATTCTTGTAAACCTGCGGCATGCCAACGACGGCGCTCTGCTTCAAAGTTGGCTTGTTGCGTTTGTTTAAAAGTATGAATACTGTCCTGATTTGCAGCAAGGAAATCATTGTATTCTTTAAGATTAAGCACACCCTCTTCAATACGCAGTTGCAAACGCCCTGCTTTAAAATCTTCACGCATTTGTAGCAATTCTGCTTCTGAAACCTCATAGAATTTAACCTGATCAAAGAAGCGTAATAACCACGGCTTGTCAGCTTCAAAATTGGCATTTTTACGATAACGGCTCCACATTTGTGTGGTACGTCCCACAAATTGATAGCCCCCGGGACCTTCCATACCATAAACACACATATATGCCCCACCGATACCAACAGCATTTTCTGGTGTCCAAGTTCTTGCAGGGTTATATTTTGTTGTGACCAAACGCTGACGCGGATCAAGTGGTGTGGCAACGGGTGCACCTAAATAAACATCACCCAATCCCATGACCAGATAATTGGCACTATAGACCACATCTTTTACCGCTTGCTTTGATGCTAGGCCATTGATACGACGAATAAACTCAATATTATCAGGGCACCACGGCGCATCAGGACGGACGATTTGTGTATAGCGCTCAGTCGCCAATTGGGTTTGTGAATCTTCCCATGCCAGTGGTAAATACACGGTCCGTGAAGGCACTTGCATATTGTGAATATCGGGTAGTTCCGCTTCCGCTCGTTGAAGTTTTTCCAATAGCTCAAGTTGATCGATTTGAATTGAATCAAAATGAATTTGTAATGAACGAATCCCCGGAGTCAGATCAATAATTCCATGGATATTCTGCTCTTTTACCCATTGCATCAAAGCATGAATACGGAACCGTAGATTCAAGTCTAAAACCAGATCACCATATTCAACTAATAAATAGCTATTCCCCGCAGGTCGGTAAGTCACACTCGGTAAATGTGCTTGTCCTACGCGTGTGGCTAAAACAGCATTTTCTAATGTGTCATTTTCCGCGTGGAATACAGGATTAAAATTCACTTCATCTGTGTCAGAAGCGATAAGGCTTTGATGATATGTGTGATCCAAGACTTTTGCTTGCGCATAACTGACAGGAATAAATTTAACTTTATCACCTGCTTTAAGTTGACCAATTTTCCAAAGTTCAGAATGAATCACCACTGCTGGACAAACGAAGCCACCTAAGCTTGGACCATCAGGCCCTAAGATGATCGGCATGTCGCCTGTAAAATCAATCGCACCAATTGCATAAGCATTGTCATGAATATTTGACGGATGTAGACCTGCTTCACCGCCATCTTCACGTGCCCACTCAGGTTTTGGGCCAATTAAACGAATACCGGTACGACTGGAATTATAGTGAATCTCAAACTGATTGTTAAAGAATCTATCAATATCGTTTTTGGTAAAGAAATCTGGCGCGCCATGCGGACCATACATCACCGCAATTTCCCAATGACGCGCAAATTTAGGGATTTGATCTGCGGCTAAACTTTTGCTTTGATCAGATGAATATTCAGTAATCGCAAGCATATCCCCTATTAATAAATTACGCCCTGCATGCCCACCAAACTGTCCCAGTGTAAAAGTTGCTTTTGATCCTAAATATTCGGGAACATGGAAACCACCTTTGATCCCAATATAGCTTCGGCATCCAGTGCTCATTGTTCCACACTTTAACACCTGACCTTTTTTAACATTTACGGTTTGCCACATTGGAACCAGTACGCCATCCAGTTTAGATGGCATGTCGCCACCAGTAATCACAATTTGACTATCACAATGAAACTTTAAACTTGGCCCTTGTAAGGTACATTCCAATCCAGAAGTATTATAAGGATTGCCTAAAAGTTGGTTGGCGACATTTAAACTTAAAGGATCAATTGCACCCGATGGTGGAACACCCACATCCCAGTACCCTAAACGACCAGTAATATCCTGAATTGCGGTTTGAATACCCGATTGTAAAACCTCAATTTTTTGGGTTTTCCATACAAAGCTATTTAAGAAGCGTGTGGTTTGTGTCCCTGAATTAAACACCTCACCCGCAATAATATTTTGTAGGTATTCCAGATTGGTTTCGATTCCTGCAATCTGTGTATCTGCCAGACTAGATAGCATGGCTTGAATTGCTGCACCTCGATCAGACGCCGTCACAATGATTTTGGCAAGCATGGGATCATAAAATGAAGATACATTTGAACCAGTTTCAACCCATGTTTCGACCCGTGCATTTTGATCAAATTGCACATAGGTCAGTAAGCCTGCGCTGGGTTGAAATTGTTTAATCGGATCTTCCGCATATAAACGCACTTGAATCGAATGTCCTTTTGACGCTAATTTTTCAGTGGGTGCTGACCAATCGCCACTGGCCAAAGTCACCATCCATTCAACCAGATCTACAGCATAGACTTGTTCCGTCACGCCATGTTCAACTTGCAGACGGGTATTCACCTCTAAGAAATAGAACTGCTCGGTTTCAGTATCCATCACAAACTCAACCGTACCTGCTGAACGATAATTCACAGATTGCATAAGTTGAATTGCGACAGTTTGAATATAGTCACGTTGCTCATCGGTTAAATGCGGTGCGGGTGTTTCTTCTATGACTTTTTGATTACGTCGTTGTACAGAACAATCTCGTTCTCCTAAAGCCAGCACTAGCCCTTTTCCATCACCAAAAATTTGTACTTCAATATGTCGAGCATGCTGCACAAATTTTTCTAAGTACAAGCCTGCATCTTTAAAGTTGGATTGGGCCAAATACGAAACGGTTTGATAAGCGTCTTTGAGTTCCGCTTCATCCCAAACCAAACGCATACCGATACCACCACCACCCGCAGTACTTTTTAACATCACAGGATAGCCAATACGTGCAGCTTCGGTGATTGCTTCTGGTTCGCCTGAAAGCAAAGAACTTCCCGGCAACAGTGGTACTTGGCTTTTAATCGCCAGTTCGCGGGCCGTATGTTTTAGACCAAAGTCCAGCATTTGGCTTGAGGTTGGGCCAATAAAGGCAATGCCCTGATTTTCACATAGGTCACAAAACTCTGCGTTTTCAGACAAAAAACCATAACCCGGATGGATTGCTTCAGCGCCAGTTTGCTTGGCAATTTGTAGAATTTTTTCAATATTTAAATAACTTTGTTGTGCTGGTGCAGCACCAATACAAAATGCCTCGTCGGCTAAAGTCACATGTAAAGAATCCTGATCAGCTTCTGAATAAACAGCAACGGAAGCGATGCCAAGTTTTTTTAGTGTACGAATCACACGACAAGCGATTGCACCACGATTGGCAATAAGAACTTTTTTAAACATATTTATGCTCCCATACCATTGTGTATCAGCAATTGAATTTTCGTTGGGTTATAGCCATTACATGGGTTATTTAATTGCGGGCAATTTGAAATCAGTACGATCAAATCCATCTCTGCTTGAATTTCCACATATTTTCCAGCAGCAGAAATACCATCAGCAAAGGTTAAATGGCCGTCCGAGCTGACAGGCACATTCATAAAGAAATTAATATTTGGGCCGATGTGCCGAACGTTTAACTGATGTTTTTGTGCAATCGGATGCTTGGCTAATGCATACATAAAATTATTACGACAACTGTGGATTGGATAGGTGTCATGTGCATAGCGAACCGTATTACTTTCACATGAACAAGCACCGCCTAAGGTGTCATGACGACCGCAGTTATCATCGACAATCACTGCAATTGGGCGGCCTAAATTACTGTATAAGGTTGTCCCTTTTTCAAGGTAAACATGCTGATTAATGGCCAAAGTATCTGTTGCGCTATAACGTTCTGCTGGGTTTTCTGCTGAGATAAATAAGGTATCGACGGCTTGATTGCCTTCTAAATCAACAATACGGAAATATTGGCCTTTTTTTACTTCGCCCATCCATGCTTCACCCGCAGGACAAACTTCATTTAACAAGGCTTGATCTAAAATAGGCTTTTCGATTGAAGTTAAAATGCTCATGATGATTGTCCTTAAATGCGTGTGTTACTAGATGAACTCAGCGCGTAATAACGCTGGTTATTGTCAAATGCACGTTGATTTTGCGGACATGAGTCTCGACAAATATCGTTTTCTGTTAAGGGCAATGCGGTAAAAAGACCCATTTCTATATCAGCGGGGGCATATTGCGCTGAATGATCTAAACCATGCGGTGCAGCCGATAAGAATACAAAACAATCCATTTCAAAACGCAGTTCAATGATTTGCCCAGTATTGTCTGAGCCAATATAAGACAATGCACCCGCATCATCTGGGGTCACTTTTGAAAATAAATTCACTGTTGCGCTGAGGTCGATTTGCCCAAGTGAATATTTGCTCATTTCAATCAGCAAACCATCTAGACCATTTTGAATCATTTGATTTCGGGCATCTTGGAATGTCTTTATTCCAAAAGTAGCTTGGATTTGTTCTGGACGACTTGGACCACACAAAGCGTCATTCCAGCCATGATCATCATAAATAATTGAGGCCATAACCCGCCCCAAATCGGAATACAACACATGACCTTGGGTTAAAAAAGCAGTATGTTGCCCTTTTAAACTATCAGGCATATTAAAACGCTCAAGTCGATCATGGGCATTCACACAAAATAAAGAGACATTGGCATCGGCAGATAAAGCTTTAAATTGAAGTACGCTTCCTTTGGGAATGCGACCTGACCAGTGATGCCCACCGGGTAATTTTTCAGACCAAATGACCTGTTGATCATGATAATTTGTCGTATGCATAGCCACTCCTGTTCGGATAGTTTATTGACTTCCTCCCGGGCTTTTATCCCTCCGTGTAGTTCTTTCGAACCGCGAACTCTCGGTCCAGACATACTCTTTTAGACAAGTATCGGAACCCTAGATCACTTTTTATAATTTTATTTGATGCAAAGGATGTGCCAATTAAGTATTACGTTTTTATGTTTTAGTAATACTAATTTTGTGCGATAAGAGTGCATTTCAGGACATAGAAAGCAAAAATGAGTTATTAATGAGCTAAAAAATGGCGATGTGCTAAATAAAAATCCGTTCTAAATAAAACGATCTCTAATTAAAAGCCATCTCTAATAAAATCCTTTTCTAAAAGAAACCTGTCATCGAAACAGCGCAGCACAAAAAATATTTAGGCTCGTCGATAGGTTGACTTAGGGCATGGCAAACCTTACGCTGCAAACAAAGCCAAGCTTTGTTTTGCTCATATTCTGCTTAAGAAGATAATTCAGGGATATAGCGAAAACACCCGATAAAAAACACGCGCTCATTTAGGCCAAAACCAGCCTGAGTCAGCGCGTGTTAAAATGATTCATCGTACTCAGCAAGCAGGTGCTACAGGATGACTCATTAATAATGCATTTTAGTAATACGTTGCTCTTTTTTTCGAGAATTTATCCAATTGCTTAAGAAAGCCATCAAAATAATCTTTTTCTTTTTCTTCTACACGATAACCTGCATATAAGGTTCGACGTAAACCTTCAGGCGCAACACAATCTAAACGGCGAGAAACCACCCAGCCCTTTTGCTCATATTCATTAACCACCCAATCAGGCAGTGCTGCGATACCATGACCACTTGCCACAAGTTGAATCAACATTTGGGTTAAGTCTGTGGTGCGAATATGTTTTGGCTGAATATTGGCAGGAATAAATAATCTCGACATGATATCCAGCCGATGCTTATCCACTGGATAGGTCACCAAGGTTTCTTCCGCCAACTCTTGCACCGTAATTTCTTTCATTCGTGCTAAAGGATGCGTGATTGAGAGCACCAATCGCGATTCATATTCAAAAATTGGAAAATACTCTACCCCTTTTAGCGCAATTGGATCTGCTGTAATTAACAAATCAAATTCACCGGTTTGTAATAACTCATGCGGATTGGCTTCAAATCCTGAGGCAAAATCCAAATCTACATCTGGGTATTGCTGACGATACTGATTCAGCAATGGCATAAGCCAATCAAAACAACTGTGGCATTCAGAAGAGAAAACGATTCGTCCCGTTTGCCCATGCACAATACGGGTAATATCAGACTGGGCAATTTGCACTTGTGGCAAAATATCATCAGCAAGTTTCAGTAATCGTTGACCAACATTAGAAAAACTCACAGGGCGTGAGCGGCGATTCACCACTTCGACACCAAACCATTGATCTAACTCTCGAAGCTGGTGTGATAAAGCAGAAGGCGTTAAACACAAATCTCCTGCTGCTGCAACCAATGAACCATGTTCACGTAAAGCAGTAAGTGTTTTTAGATGTCGAAGTTCTAACATTCCGTCATTACCAAATTAATATGTTAAAGGTGATCTGGCTATAGCATAACGGATTGATGATGTTTATGTTTAATTATTTTCACTTCAATTTTAATTTTGTTATTTTTATTCATTTTTAAATGATACGCAAAATATTGAAGATGCTCTTACTCATCCATACAATTAAATCACTCCATTTTTGAATGAACTAAATCTGGTGATTTAAAATATCATCCTTAAAAACTTTCAGCTTAGACTGAAAACATTTCAGTGAATTTAAGCACCACAAGACGTTAAAACTTCTAGAATAGAAGATTATTCATTTTTTATATTGTTTAACATGACTCTGGAACGCCAAAAGCTCACACTCCCCCAAGGCCACGACAAATTGTTGCTGCATTCATGTTGCGCGCCTTGCTCAGGTGAAGTCATGGAAACCTTAATTGAATCAGGCATCGACTTTTCAATTTTTTTCTATAATCCAAATATTCATCCAGTCAAAGAATATTTAATTCGCAAAGAAGAAAATATTCGCTTTGCTGAGAAGCATAATATTCCATTTATTGACTGTGACTACGATACAGACAATTGGTTTGAACGTGCCAAAGGTATGGAAAATGAGCCTGAAAAAGGCATCCGCTGTACCATGTGTTTCGATATGCGTTTTGAGAGAACCGCACTCTACGCACACGAACATGGATTTAGTTTAATCAGCAGCTCATTGGGCATATCGCGTTGGAAAGATATGCAACAAATTAACGGCTGTGGAATCCGAGCTGCCGCACATTACCCACAAATTGAATATTGGGATTATAACTGGCGTAAAAGTGGCGGTGCACATCGTATGATCGAGATCAGCAAACGTGAAGAATTTTACCAACAAGAATACTGTGGCTGTGTTTATTCACTGCGAGATACCAATCGCTGGCGTATGAAAAACGGTCGTGACCGAATCAAATTAGGTGAAAAGTTTTATACCAATGCGATGGACGAGGAAAATTAATTTATTCAAACTCGTCCCTTTATCACTGCTTCACATACCAGTTTTTCCAAGAGCTGGTTCCACGTACTTCTATCGGTACAGTTGGAATCAGCTGTTTTTTTAATATCTGAATTTGATCGACCTCTTCAGCCAATCGAGCTTTGATAGAGTGTATACACTCTCGATCCCCAAATTCACAACGGTCTAAATGTGTGCCACCGCATGGACCATTTGCCAGACCTTTAGGGCAAGTTTCAGGGCAAATGTATAAGGTTTCAGCCAGCCGACACTGACCACAGCTCTCACACCCGACAATAAAGTGCTTACTCAAATATTCCGCTTGTAATAGTAATTTTGCTGCAAGGGCTTTATTCCAAAAATTCGCACTAAAAATATAAGCACCCAGCCCTTTGACCAAACTGGAATTAAACATGGTACTGTGAATGGTATCTAAAAATTGATATTTCACTTTCTGATGCAAATTACGCAGCTTAGACTTTTCTACAGCAGCTGGGCGTAATTCATTGCCCGTTTTAAGCTGCCATAATTGAGTCCATAATTGTTCACATTGTTTAAGATCAAGATGTCGATACTGTTCAATATAACTAGTTAAAATCGCTTGCTCATCGGCTTTATGGCACGCAGAAAGATGCACACCAGCATAACCAATATGCTGACAAATCAAAATTTGCAAAGCACAACGTAAATAAGTATTTTCAGTTTGATCAGAATCATGTTCTTGAGCCAACACTTCAAGCATATGTGGTGTAATCACAATACCTGCAACGTTATGTTTCAGCATAAATTTCGCTCGTGCTAAAGTCAGCGGCATCACACAAGCAAGAATTTTTTGCGTATAGTTTTCTTCAATTAAAAACTCATGCGCTTGTTTAAGTGCCACGAGGTCAAAGCCCAACTGGGTAATAATATAATCAGCGCCGGCTTGTAGTTTTTTATGTAATTTTAAATACTGCGCTTGTTTTTCTGCTTGGCTATATTTAAACGGATTCAAAGCAACGCCAATATGAAAGCCGCCCTGTTGTTTGGCAGCGATGACCGCATTCACCGATTCTAAATAGCGTGTTCGAGCGTGGCTACCTTGTCCATCATGATGTTGTTTTAACTTATCGCCAGTCAGTAACAATAAATTTTGCTGTCCGTGTTGTTTGGCTTGCGTTAAAAACAGATTGAAATCATGAATATCTCGGCCTTTACCTGCATAGTGCAATACTTTTTCAATCTGCTGTGGATAAGATTGTGCGGCGATTAATGGTGCAATATCTTCATCTGAACGTACTCGATCTGACAAAGTCATACATACAGGAAAGCCCGCCAGTTGTGTTGCTACAGGCAATACCTCTTGCTTTGAAGGCAAATATTCCACCAAACAACAAAATTGGTTTTGAGCAAAGTATTGGGAAAGCTGAGACATAAAAAAATTTAGATAAATACAGCAAAATAAATAGGCCTGAATTATAGAATGTTTTAAAACGAATTGCTGTAATCATAAAATGCTTTTCAAGCAGATCTCTGCATAATCGACATCATTCACTGCATCTTAATTTAAGCTTTTTAATCACTTCTCTATAGCATCAATGATTTTTATCACGATGGTAGAAATTAGCCATAGTGTTGTTCTAAACTGAATGTCTTAAGGTTTTCGCTCGATTAGCCAATATTTTAATAAATCTGAGTATCTTTAATTCCAACTTTTTTATACTGAAAAAAATGGGTATTGTCATCTCCAATACCCATAAAGCTTCCGCCTTAGCATTAAATTCAAATAGCGAAAATAATAATATCTAAAGCGAACAGCTGTTAATATTTAAATTTCACATTCAGACGAACCATCATTGGATCCCCCCAATTAACCAATTGTGCATTTGGTGTGGTCCCTGCCAGATACTCTCTATCAAATAAGTTTTTAATCGTTAAACCCGCACCCCAATTTTTGGCTTCATAACCCGCATTTACATCAAATAAGGCATAACTTGGTAAGTAGACAAAATCTGTACTACGTTGTGCTGTTCGAGAACCTTGATAACGAATCCCCGCACCAATATTCCAACCTAATTTATCTGGGCTAAAATAGTACTGGGTAGATAACGAACTGGCATTTTTAGGTACATGATTGGTACGTTTGCCAATATCACTGGCAATCACACTTTCAGTGACTTTTGCTGTTGGGATATAGCTATAGGTTGCTGTGGCATTCCATTGATCGGTTAATGCCGCAGCAATTTCTGCTTCAAAACCTTTGGTGACTTGTTCGCCTGTTTGGATTGAAAAGTTTCCAGAAATATCTGCTTCAGTTACATTTTTACGGGTCAGATCATAATAGGCAATATAGCCTTGTAGACGCTGATCCAGTGCTTGTAACTTGACCCCAACTTCGGCCTGTTTACCCTCTTCAGGATTCAGCAATTGACCATTTTCACCGGCATCTGTTACAGGCATAAACGAGGTCGAATAACTGATATATGGTGCAAACATATCGTTGATACGATACATCACCGATCCACTGCCCGTAAATGCATTGTCTGAGTTTTTGCTGCTGCTATTTTTTAATACATCGTCAATTTCAACCTGAGTCCAATCATGTCGACCAGACAATCCGATAATCCAGTGATCATCTACTTTAAGTGTATTGCGTAGATATAAACCAGTATATTGGCTATAGGTTAGTTGTTGCGTTGGTGCCCCCAGTTTGGTACTGGTGATCCCATAAACTGGACGGTCGGCATTAAAAGAATTGATGGTATCAGTTCTACGATAATAATCACTGCGCTCTCGCATCATATCAACACCGACCATCACATCATAGTTGATCTTTCCAAAATCAAAATTACGTTGTAAGTTATTGTCCAAGGTGTAGTTAGTATCTTGTTTGTCTTGATTATTCACCGCGCGTTTAATGGTTGGCAGCGTATTTGTACCCGATGCCAATATCGGATTGCCTTGGGTATTAGTTTTGGTGACCGCAAAATTCTGTTTAAAAACCCAAGCATTATCAAAGTAGTGTGCATAATTTGCACCAAGACGATAAACATCGACGTCATAACCATGATCAGGTTCGCCAAAGAATAGACTTGAAGGATATTTTTTATAATTGCCTTTGCTATAAGGAATGCCCTGTTGACGGATGTATTCACGATGTTGATAGCTGGCAATGACAGATAAATCATCTTTATCGCCTAAATCAAAATTGTATGATGGAGCAATATATTGGTTTTTAAAATAGACATGGTCAGTTGGGTCATCTTGATCAGAGATCCGTCCTACAATACGAAAAGCCCCTTTTGCACGATTATCAGGTGCGTAGTTCAGGTCAAATGTACCCTCTTTTAAACCATAGCTTCCATAACTTAATGTGCCTTTATAAGCGGTTTCTGCTTGTGGCCGTTTGGTGGTTAAATTGACTAAACCGCCTGGCAGCGCCAAACCAAAACCAACTGAGTTTGGGCCTTTGACCACTTCAATAGACTCTAAGCCAGAAATATCTTCCGCTCTTAAAACATTATCTGATGCTTGAATACGCAACCCATCAATATAAGTTTGTGAACTGGATATTTGTCCACGAATAATAAAATCATCCCAGCCTCTTCGTCCATATTGACCAGAGGTCACACCTGCCACACCTTCTAAAGCTTCGGCTACTGTTTTTGCTTGCTTTTGTTCAATTTGCTGATTGGTGATCGCACTAATCGACTGAGCTGTTTCAAATAAAGGCGCTTTAGATCGCAATACCGCACTTGCTGTTTTTGCTGCATAGGCTTTTTTATCACTGTCTGCTTGTACGGTAATCGTTGGCAATTTATTGGTTACAGCATTTTGCGTTATATCTGATTCTGACTCAGCATGAGCGGTGGATAGCATGATGGCAAAAACTGAAAATGCGAGGGAGGATTTATTAAATTGCATTAAACAATGACCTAAAAACTTGAAGCATAATTATAATCATTTTCATTTATATTTATCACTACTTTTTACGCTTTCCTTTTGATGATATAAGTTTGAAAAGAAACACGCTTTAAATAAAACATGATTTTTCTAATGATTCGACTGTCTCAATCACATCATTGATAAGTTAGGCTTATTCTTTTATAACGATCGGTCAAAAATTAATAATAGTGTTTATTTAGATGTTTTATTTTGCAGATGACTCATATATTGAGTTGGGCTTAAACCTAGAACTCGATGAAACATGGTGGTGAATGCAGCCGGATTTTTAAAGCCAAAATCATAAGCAATGTGCTGTATTGGCTGATTTTGGATTAATTTTTCCAGACTTAACAGTACACAAGCATGTTGTCGCCATTTTGAAAAAGACACCCCGACTTCACTTTTAAACAGCCGACTAAAATGCCGCTCACTGATATAAAGTTGTGTCGCAATTTCTTCAGGTGATAAATGAATATTTGGCTGCTTTAAGAACTTTCGGCAAATTTCTAAAATGGCTTTATTTTCTGGCAAAGGTAAATGCAGTTCAATTTTTTCGGAAATTCCCAGCTCAGTTAAAATCAATTCTTGAATCAGCTCATCATGTCTAGAAAGTGGTTCATTTAACGCTGGTGCTTTTAAAAGTAATTGTCGAAGCAAAGGCGAAATTGACAGCACTTCGCAACATCCAATCTGCCTCGGGACGTATTCAGGAAGAATATACAAACTACAGGTTTTAACATTAAACAAAGTCAATTGATGCGGAACTTGCGGTGGAATCCAAACCGCCCTTTCAGGAGGAATGATCCAGTTTCCTTGTGGTGTTTCTACATGCATCACACCCTGAGCAGCATAGAGTAATTGTGCTCGTTTATGGCTGTGCATCTTCAACACATAATACTTAGCGTACTGCGTTTCTATCGCAATCATTTTATGTTTTAAATGCTCAACACTATGAATCGAGATTTGTTTCATATCCGTGTCTGATTTGAGTAATTAAATGCGGAATATAACAAATTTTACCGATCGAGAAATCCTTAAACTGGTATTTATTTTGAAAGATCTCTGTGTATGGAACTCTATCTTATTTTATTGGTTGCAGGATTTGTCAGTGGCATACTCACCATATTATTTGGTTTTGCCGGTGGCTTTGTTGTTGTTCCATTGGTTTATTCGACAATTCGTATGCAATATCCAATTCATTCTACCGCCTATGATTTAGCTTTTAAAAGTGCGGTTGCAAGCTCATTATTATTGATGGTGATCAACTCTGGTTTGGCAACTTATCAGCAATATAAACAACGAAAAATACACAAGCAGTACCTCTTCCCAATCGCGTATTGGATTGCTGCTGGCGCAATTTTAGGCACTTTACTCACCCTGAATATTTCATCACATGTATTAAAATGGTCTTTTGCGCTCTATTTGTGTATAACAATTTTTGATTGTCTGATTCGTCAATTCAAACAGCCGCATTCAAATCCACAAGCAATAAGATTACTCACCAAAACAGAACAAGGTCTAGGCGGCATCTTTATCGGCGGGATTGCATCAGCGTTGGGTGTCGGTGGCAGTGTGATGACTGTTCCCCTATTCCGTCGCTGTGGTTTGGATATGTCTTCAGCGGTTGCCCTTGCCAATCCCTTAAGTATGCCTGTTGCTATTGCAGGTTGTATCACCTTGATCCTTGGGCAAATTATCCAACCACAACATCTAGGCGCACATTTTGTTGGTTATTTTTACTATCCCGCTTTAATTGCTTTGATTATAGGCGGCTTTTTAGGCATGAAATTGGCAATACAATGGACTGGAAAATTGTCTAATCAAATGCATGAGCGTGGTTATATTCTATTACTCATACTGGTTTTAATTAGTATTTTATTTCAATAACGGAGACTAGCAACTTAACGACTTGGAGCTTATCTGTGATAAAAACCCAACTGAAAACCAAGCCATATATCATTTTAATGCTAATATTTTTTATATTTGATATATGACTGGATCGATGTTTTTTTATAGGCTAGTTAATTTTAAACATGACAATACGTGAAGAAGTTTTCAGTTTTGGAACAATTGACATCAGTGTCGTTAACACTAGCCCCATTCGACGCCAACCTTTAAATTGATTAAACAAATAGGTCTGTACATGTTTAAGTTTGGGATGCCATGTTTCGATTTCTTTTTCATCATCTAAGCCAAACTTAAATGTGGCTTTGGTTTTACTCACAGTATCGTGTAAAGCAGACTTGGTACTCATCCAAGCATTAAGCATATCAAAATGCAGTTCAGCACCAGAAAACCGCTCTGCCAAAGCTGTTAACACCTGTTGATTTTGTGCTTGATTGAAGTACATCAATACCCCTTCGATCACAAACATAAAATGACCATTGGGATGCGTCTCTTTTAATTGATCCATCCAAGTGGTCGATAACATTGAAGTTGCGATGAAGTGTTCATTTTTTTGCGCTGGTATTAGTTGCTGACGTTGCTCAATGACTTCTGCAATATCCAACTGATAAAATTCAGCATATTCAGCACTTTTACCAATACGTTGTATACGGGTATCTAAACCACAACCGACAAATACAATAATTGGCTGATTACGAAGATAATTATGAAGTTGAATGAAGTCTTTAACCTTCTGATCAAAATGTGTTGAACGCAATGCAACACCAACAGACGTGGCCTTCTTGTTTTTATATTTTGAAAAATCATAATCAATTTTTTCCACCAACTCACAGGCTGTTTGGTCATTAATTAAAGGATTTTTTTTCTGCGTTTCAACGGATTTGGCATATAAGGTAATCAATAGCGTGTCGGCAATGTCATCCTGTAAGTTAAGCGATATTTTTTTCATTACGTATTCCTCATGTCATTTAGATTTATTTTTTGCAAATAATGCTTTGGGTGATTTTCCATAAAAACGAGTAAACGCAACTGTAAAATTATTGGGATATTGATATCCCACCTGCCAGGCCACTTGAGTCACGTGTAAACCTGACTCAAGTAAGCTATGGGCTTTTCGCATCCTCAACTGCAATAAATATTCAGTCGGATTGACCCCATACAGCTTGATAAAACAGGCTTTAAATTTATATACATTCATACCGATCACACTGGCGATATACTGCATCGTCAATGCTTGATCTACTTGATTGATCATTAACGCTTTGGCTTTTTCCAAATTTTGCACATCCTGCATACTCAAGTTTGCAGGTGAGACTGTTGATTCATCAGGCACAATTAACGGCAAATGTTCTGATAACAAACTCAGTGCATGAATATGTTGTTGTAAGCTATGTTTTGGTTGGTTGTTGCGTTGTAATAGTGAATGTGCCAATGCGCAAGCATGGACTTTAGTGGTCATTGAAACAGGCTGAAAAGCGATTGGATGGATATGGTTTGGGAAAAATAATGTCTTGAGCTGTTGTGAACTTAAATATTTACTCAAAAATTCCGAAGTCATAATCAAGCGAAGTTGAGAAACCGTCTGCTGTTTTTGATAGTGACGTATTCCTTCAATAGATGGAAAAGTATTGATACTGATATGGTCAGTTTTAAAACTGAGCTGTTCTGTATTGTTACTCTGATATTTTGAGCACCCTTGTAATCCAACGGTCAATACCATCACGGGGTTTGGGTGTGTTGCTTGGGTTTCTTCTTCTAATGCATATTGAGGACAATAGTGTAATTGGTTAAGCAGCAAGCCAGCTTCAATCTGTAAAGTGTCTGCATAGCAATAACCAAAATCTTCAGGCAAGCCAATACGTTGTTGCTGTGAAGAGATCTCTTGAACCGAACGCTCTACATCAATCCGTACACGATGATGTAATTGTGTCATCACTCAATACTCCATCTAGCCGAAAACTTCATTCCGCATACTATTTTCTATAATTTTAATATAAGAAATAACAATCATTCTCATTTATTGAGTCATCATATCGTATCTTTGGATCGAATGTCTAGACCAAATGTTATCGGCATTCCCTGTGTAATTTTAAAAGGTGCTTTTAATGAATCTTTCTCTAAATCAAGCCGTACAAATACTGACTCAACCTCATCCTTTACATTCCATTTGGCAAATTTACCTGTCACAAATACAGGCGCAAGCCTTAGATTTTTCAATTGAAAATAAACTCTTTGCATCATTATTTCAATTTGTAGATGCCACAGTCCTAGCAAAGAAACATGCTTTGCATCCTCAAAATACCGATTATCTGTTACAGCTCTTGGCAAGTTTACAGCTGTTAGATACCCAGTTTGACCCAACCAGACAGGCTATGCTTTATCGTATTAAACCAGCACTTAAAGACTACTTTGATCCGATATCAGATCAATATTGTGCTGATGCTCTGTTATATCGGCAGCAAGTGATTCAGTCTGTTGCTGGACAACTTTCTGTATCTTTCTCTCGTGATTTCCAAGCCCAATCTCAAACACCAGAAACAATCGGATCTGCTTGGGCACAAGCGGCTCAAATACAAATTGCCCAAGAACAAAACGCTGTTACAGTTCACATTGCAGATGTGCTTTCTGACGTAGTCCGTGAATTTAAAACAGCAAGACATTTTCTTGATATCGGTGCTGGCGCTGGACGGATCGCAATGCATTTGGCTGAAAAGTTTACTCAACTTGAATGTACTCTTTTAGAGCTTCCGCATGTCATCGAGGCAATTCGTCCCACTTTAGCAAACCATCCAGCACACCAACGCTTACATTATTTAGCTGCGGACTTGCAAAGCTTAGACTTTCAAACTCTGGACTTTCAAACTTTAAAATCTCACCCTCAATACGACATTATTTGGTGCTCATCTGTACTACATTTTGTCGATGATTACGCGTTAATTTTAGAAAAACTGCTTACAGCTCTATCATCAAATGGCGTATTGATTTGTTGTCATGCAGAAATTGACCCATCTCAATATGATGCAGGCATTCAAAGCTATTATCTCAATATGCGTATGCAAGGCAATTACGTTCCACAAAAGGACGATATTTATCGCAGCTTAAAACAACTGGGTTGTCAGCACATTGAAACGATCGAGAATGTTCAATTTCCTGTTGCCCCAGTTGATGTGCTGATTGCGCGGAAATAGGTTATGAAAATCGTCAGATAAAATTTTAATCTCATAAAGCCGAAGAAACTTGTACTCCATCCTATTATCTTGCGCTGAATCTGAATAGGTCATCATCAAGAAAATATTTTCTGGAATAGTAGAATGATTAAACACTAAAAAATAATGTGATTTATAATTTAAATTAACTCATAAAATAGAGCACTTATATTATTTTAAGTTACTGATAAAAACAGTATCCTCAAGCATTGAAATAATATTCAATTGCGATGGAGTTAATGTTCTTTCCGTATACCAAACTAAGCCAATATCAATATAAATATTTTTCATCGTCAAAGGTAAAATATCTACAAGATTGGCTTTTTTAAAATAATCGGCAAGTTGAAAAGATAAAAAACCAATCGATTCGGTTGCCAAAAGCACCCCGATATTGGTCAGTGTAGATAAAGACTCTACATAACGTTTAGATAAATTGACCTGATGACACAGTAAGAATTCTTCGATCACAATTCGAGTGGTGGCAAATTCAGGTGGAAGTACCATTGGGAATTCTGACAGATCTGTCCAAGTGAGATCCTGCTTGGTCACCAGTGGATGCCCTTTTTTCACCACTACCACAATCGGATCTTTATACAAATGCTTGGTTCTAAATTCTATGCCCAGTGGCTTAGCAGCCAGATTTCCAATCATGACATCCAGTTCACCTGTACGAAGCAATGAAATCAAGACGTCTGAGCTACCTTCTCGTGCGTTGATACTTGTGGAAACCATTTCATTTTCCACTCTTGCGATAAAGTTCGGAAGAATAGACAGTGAAACCGCTGGCAGCAACCCTATCGCTATTCGAGTGGCTCGTCCTTCACTGATTGCCACCAGATCATCTCGAGCAGAAGCGATTTCATTTAGAATTTTTTTAGCATATTTCACCAAACATACACCTGCTTCTGTCGGTAACATTCCTCTTGTGGTGCGATCAAAGAGTTTGATATTTAACCCTTCTTCAAAGTCTGCCAAAGTTTTTGAAATAGCAGGCTGAGTAACATTTAAATAATTTGCAACCTTTCCGATATGTCGCATTTCATCCAGTGTCACCAATAATTGCAAATGTCTTAATTTAAGGTTTGAGCGTAAATAATGGTCGATCTTTGCCATAATATTATTCCCTAATATAAAATCCATTTATCTTAGATTAATCTCACTATATATAATTTCTATTCACAATCCAATTAAAACCATAACCATTTTATTATAAATCAATCTTTAAATATAAATAGACGCATAAATAGATTCAGTCAAAATTAAAAGTCAGATATAAAGATCAAGGATGTATCTATGTATTTTCAATATTTAAAGCATAATATCGCCAAGCATATTTTATATGGCATGACCCTAAGCTGTTTCAGTCTAACCATCCATGCAGAGTTCTGGCAAAGTAATCAGGTAAATGTTTCATGGAGTAATCAATACCGAGAGCCTGCTAACCCCGATCAGGTATCCAAAACCATTCTAAACTTCACTCATTTAAGTGGTGATCAGCTCGGGCGCAATGTATTGGTTGCTAACATTTTTCTATCCAATGACAAAGATCCTAAAGCAAATGGTGATGGTGGCGCGACTGAATACTATGCGTTCTATCGCCGTTACTTTTCCTATAATTCAATTTTTGACAATAAAATTGAAAACAAGCTTCTCCGTGATATCAACCTGACTTTAAGGGCAGATAAAGGGCTAAAAAACTCAGCAATGGAACCTAACCCAACTAAAGCCCGAGCGGGTTTAAGCATGGATTTCAATGTTCCCAAAGGTTATTTTGAAGTCGGTGCAGACTGGTATTATGAAAGTGCAAATAACAATTTGGCTGGTGGCCGGTTCAATTTCGATCCAACCTATGCACTATGGGCCAACTTTGGTTTCCCCTTACATGACAAAGGTTTTGTCGACGGCTTTGTTGACTTTATTGGCAGTACGGGTCCGGGCTATTTTAACGAGGATGCCAAACCTGCAACCCTATTTCAGATGAACTATATGTACGATGTTGGCGCTAAAGACGGCCTAAAACTTGGTTTTGGTTATGAATATTTCCGTAACAAGTATCAGGTTGATAACCGAAAAGATCCCTATAGAAATGCGCTGCATAGTGCTCCATTTATTGCCGCTCGTTACGTTTTCTAAGTCGATAATCAAGTCATTCCATTGGTGATGGCTTGATTATTCCTATCTATTCAAATCAAATAAAAACCAGAATCCATCGTCTAAATTCTGGATTTTTATCTTAAAGAATTTTTTATCTTAGCGAATTTGCAGCTTAATCTCTGCAATTCCCTCAATAGAACCTTCTAGCAGATCTCCCACCACTACAGGCCCGACACCTTCTGGCGTACCGGTAAAAATCAAATCTCCTGCTTGCAACGTATAATAAGTGGAGAGATCCTCAATCATCTCAGCAATATTCCAGATCAAATGCTGGGTGTTTGAATGCTGAGTCGTTTGACCATTTACCCTTAATTCAATATTTACCGCATTTACATCCACGTTTACATCCGAAGCTGGAACAATATCGGATAACACTGCAGATTGTTCAAAATTTTTCCCCAAATCCCATGGTTTGCCCTGATCACGTGCAATAAGCTGTACATCACGACGTGTCATATCCAGACCACAGGCATAACCATAAATATGATCAAAAGCCTGATCAGCCTGAATATTTACCCCAGATTTACCTATCGCCAGTACCAGTTCAATTTCATGGTGATAATTTTGAGTTTTAAGCGGGTAAGGAATCTCACTACCAGATGCAACATAAGTTGCCGCATCTTTTAAAAAATAAAAAGGTGATTGTGTAGACTTATCTACACTGACACCCATCTCGGCAGCATGAGCCATATAGTTGCGTCCCATACAAAAGATGCGGTTCACTGGAAATTTTTTGGCTTGATTGACGATCGGTATAAGGACAGGTGCTTTAACTGGGAAAAGTGTTTCTACTGACATTCTGATATTCCTCATTTTTTTAATTTATAAAATCATCGGGGCAGCAGTTACTGCCCCAATCAAGGGATTAACCCAGAATTGCAGTCGCTTCAATTTCCAGTAGGATTTCTGCTTTGGCCAGTGCCTTTACTTCCACAAGCGTACAAGCCGGAAAATCGCCTTCAAAGAATTCCTTACGGGCTTTCCAGACGGCGGTGTTATTGGCGATATTGGTGACAAAGATGGTCATTTTGACAATATTGCTCATCGTGCCTCCAGCGGCTTCAATTAAATCCTTAATTTTCTGAAAAATCACTTGCGACTGTTCATATTCATCACCCAGCACGGTTTCACCATCTGGCTGCCGTGCGGTCATTCCAGATATAAATACCTGATTGCCCACTTTCAGGCAGTTTGACCACAAGCCCGGTGCTGGCTCTTTAACTGTTGGAGAAATAATCCTTTCTTTTAACATGTTGTTTTCCTTATATTCCTGACACAATATTTCTAACTCAATATTTTTAATTCAATATTCCTAGCCCACTTTTTCTGATGAAAGATGAATGTGTGAATCCCAAGCACTTTCACGACTCCAGTTAATGCATACGCTTTGGCGACGCACATAGCCTTTCCATGAGTCTGATCCTGCGGTACGTCCACCACCCGTTTCCTTTTCACCACCAAATGCCGCGCCAACATCTGCCCCGGTTGTTCCCATATTGACCCGAACAATACCGCAATCACTTCCTGCCGCCGACAAGAACAGTTCGATATTGCTGAGGTTTGAACTGTGAATACCTGAAGCAAGTCCCTGCGCAACGTTGTTATGAATAGCAATGGCTTGTTCAAGGTCGTCATATGGCATCACAAATACAATCGGTGCAAAAGTTTCATGCTGTACACAGTCCCATTCAGGTTCGACATCCATAATCAGACATGCCTCAACATAAAGCCCCGGACGGTCAATGCGCTGACCACCATAAACCACTTTAGCGCCAAGTTCCTGAGCACGCTGAATCGTTGCCTGATATTGCGCTACAGCAGCTGCATCAATCAGTGGACCGATGATGGTCTCTTGTTCACGTGGGTCACCAATACGGATCTGGTCAAACGCCTGTTTAAGCAATTCAATCAGTTCATGCATGACACTGCGATGCACAATCAGGCGACGAGTACTGGTACAACGCTGGCCTGTGGTTCCCATCGCCCCAAAAGTAATGGCACGCGCTGCAAGTTGTAAATCGGCCGTTTCATCGACAATACAGCCATTATTACCTGAGCACTCGAGCATATATTTACGCCCCAATGTTTCACTCACAATACTTGCGACTTTTTTTCCTACACCTGTAGAACCTGTAAATGACACCATGTTGATACGTAGATCTCGGATCATCAATTCAGCTACAGCGCTATCCGCTGGAATAAACAAAGAAAAAACCCCTTCCAAATTCATTTCCTGCATGGCTTGATTGGCCAATTTCTGTAAAGCTATTGCGGTCAGCGGCACTTTTGGGCTGGGTTTCCATATCACCGTATTGCCACCAATAGCTGAAAGGAAAGCATTCTGCGCCCAAACAGCTGCGGGGAAGTTATAGGCGCTGATCACCCCGACCACACCCAGTGGTAACCACTGATCATACATCCGGTGTTTCACCCGTTGTGACTGTAAGGTGAAGCCATACATCATGCGGGATTGCCCTGTCGCAAGGGTTGCCATCTCGACCACTTCTTTGAGCTCACCTTTGGCTTCCATTACGGATTTACCCGTATCTAGTGCAACTATACCTACCAACGCCTCCATGTTTTCCTGTACCAATTGACCAATACGCTGTACCAATTCACCACGGCGCGGTGCTGGAACCATGCGCCATGTTTTCTGATACGCCACTGCTGCCTGTATAATTTCCTCATAATCTTCTGCTGTAGATGCTGCAATTTGCCCCACTGTTTCATTATCAGCAGGACAAATTGCATGAATGAGTTCACGCCCTTCTAGCGTAGACCATCCTTGTTTTACACCAAAGGAACCTGCATGCAGTTGATCCAAACCAAAAGTTTTTAACACCTGTTGTGTATCAAACAGTGCATCTTCTGCATATTTTTTTTGTGCAATATTCATCATTGTTCTAACCTATTCTCTTGATTTTCTTTCTTTACAAAATCACCGATACTTTCATCTGTGTGATATGCAGGCTTTTCGTAATAATGCGGGCCATCATAAATCTCGATGAGCCGACTAAACTGATGTGCTAAGGTGGGGCCATGCGGATGGTCTTTCGGGTTCATATAAAAGCAGCCAGATTTCAGCTTCAATTCCACATCTATATATTCGTACTCACCCTCAAGGCAAAACATAAACTGATTGGATGCATGAGTATGCTTGATCGGGATACAGCCACCTTTTTGGAATTCAAGCAACGCAATCGTCGCGCCAGTGTCTACATTTTTCCAAAGGAAATACTGACGAAACCCATACTCAGGGAAATTAATCCATTCATCGTCACTGAGTTCAGTGGTATTGAATAGCACTTCCAAACTTTTAAATGTTTCAGCATTGATATTCATCCTTGTTGCTCCTGTTTTTGCTCAGATTTCCAGATACTGTATTCCAGACGGCTTTCCGCTGTGGCTGGAAAAAGTCCAAAAATGGATCTTCCCTGTCGAATATGTAGCGCTGCAAAAGCTTCATATTCACAAGCATCCAGTGCTTCATTTGCAACCTGATCAGCCAGTGCCTGTGGAATGACCACCACACCATCTCCATCCCCCACCACAACATCACCGGGATAGATCGCTACACCAGCACATCCAATCGGTTCATTCAAAGCGATCGGATGCATTGCAATCGGCGTTGCTGGCGGTGCATTGTGCTTCTGAAAGCAAGGCAAACCCGCCGCATAAATTGCGGGAGAATCACGATATCCCCCATCGGTGACTACACCAGCAACACCTCGGTATTTAAGTCGTGCTGCCATCATGTCTCCCATACTGGAAGCACGAGTACAACCAAATGCATCAATAACCAGTACAGATCCTTTAGGACATTCCTCAATGGCGCGACGATGCAGATTGTCTTCACGACTGTAATTGCTCATCTTGCTCAAATCTTCACGTGCTGGAATAAAGCGCAAGGTATAAGCAGGTCCCACCAATTGCTCCTGAGTGGTACTGATTGGAGAAATACCGTGCATGATGACGTTATTAAAACCGTGCTTCAGTAAAACGTTGGCAATATTTGCCGTACCCACCCGCATCAGTTTTTCGCGGGTCGGAGCCTTTAACATGTATGTCATGAGATCTCCTACTGGAAAAATTCCAATTCTGGTGCCATGCCCCACTGTGTGGTTTCAGTTGCAGTACCGTTGAATTTCATCGGCTGTGCATGCTGATCAAGCATGTCGCCATCTGTATAGTGCTCAACCCTAAAACCAAAGGGGTCCTTCCAGTAATCAAAAATCTGGCTGCCAAGCATATGCCGTCCAACACCACAATCCAGTTGATAGCCTTGCGTGACAAGATAATCATGTGCGGTCATCACCGCATCCAGATCAATAACTTCAAAAGAACAGTGATGCACACCCACCCAGTCCGACTGCAAAATCAAAATCGAGTGATGATCTACTTTTTCTGCACCTTGATTGAAGCGCAGGAACGTTCCCACAATCGGCCCTTCTTCACCAGGCGGTACAAAATAGTCTGAAGGAAGTAAATCAAAGCGTTGCTCAAGCCATTGCACCGATGCATCATGATTACTGACATGCAGTACAAAATGTCCAAGTTTAATCGCCTGACAGGGTTTGCACTTTACCCGTATAGATTCATTCAAACGTGGTTTAGATGTGGCATTGTTTAAGTCAAAAGCCTTACGCTCTGTGATATCTGCATGTTTGTCACGCCCCCAAATGGCTTTGATTTGAAAACCGTCTGGCATGATCATCACCACTTCATAGCCGCCACCTTGTTCAGAAGAAGCTTGTACCGCTGAAGAACCCTCAAGTTTTGCCAATTCATTTAAGTCTTGTAGACATGACACTTCTATGGAAGCACCAATAAAATGCTGCTTTTCAGCACGATAGCTCACATGTATATGGTGTTGCTCGCCACTGCCCCGCATATACAACACCTCATCGGTTTTATTGACACAGGTCAGACCAAAGTCAGTCATAAACTTTTCCATTACAGCCAAATCTGGTACGGCATACGTCACCTGAGCAATTTCAATGGGTTTCACCATATTTCAATTCCTTTTACTTTCAGCCTGCAATCTGAGCGTATTTCCCATTGTGAAATACCAGTGGTTTTAGCCCATGTTGTTGCTGTAAATGCGTGACCAGTCCAACAAATAAGGTATGATCGCCGCATGGATAGCTAAACTGTAGTTTGCTCACGACCTGAACAGCAGCATTTTTGATCACAGGAAAACCCGCGATATATTCAAATTCAGGTTTAAAATGTTTATCGTGCTTCCCAGCAAAATGGTTACTCACCTGTATCTGATCTTCATGCAAAATACTGATACCAAAATGCTCGCCTAGGATGATTTTTTCATGTGATGCTGCGCTATTGCCTACGGAAACCAGCACCATGGCCGGTTCCAGTGAACCTGACATAAACGCATTTGCTGTCATGGCATGGATTTGTCCATCATGGCATGAGGAAATCACCACCACACCTGTTGCAAATTTCCCCATCGCATTGCGAAATTCATATGATGTAAAATCCACGTTGGTCTGGTTTGCTTGCATGATCTTCACCATTTCACCCGGTGTTGTTATCCGTAAATTCGCAACTGTCATTTTCTATATCCTTATATTGAGCAGTGGTTTGAATTATTTTCTGTTCAGGATACTGACATCATCTGGGTTGATCAGATCGGGGACCGTCCAACCATTGAGGTCATATTCATCCATGGCTTTCTGGGCAAAATCCTTACAAAAGTCGAGCATCCCTCTAGACTGTGCAGCAAACAGATTGGTCTGACGGGTCACATCATTACTGCCAAGATAATTAATTTCATACAGCTCATGCCGAGCACCAAATTCAGTACCAATCGCATCCCAGAGCATTTTCATGACTTTGACTCGTTCAATCGCATCCTTACCATTTGATCCGCGAAGATAAGTAGCGAGATAACCCTGAATGTGTGGATTTTTAAAATCATCTACATGTGAATTAAGGTAGATCAAACCACTTGCCACAACCTGTTCAATGATATTTTTGATTTTTGGCATCGCCAATTGACTGATGACTCGATATGCCCCCGCATGATGCGGATCTGGACGAATCATGCCATTCCATGGCTCAGCACTTTTTGCCATCGCATCTGACAGCGCCCAAAAAGTGTTACGCCATGCAATCACTTCGCCCATCTGGGACATCACACCATGAAATTTGTCTGCCCCTGTAATTTCGAGTGCTTTTGCTAAAGTACCGACTAAAAAATCAAGTTTGACCGCAAAACGCGTACACCCATGTAAAGATGCCCGTTCTAAGTAACCTGCTTCGGTGTTATAAGCATTTGCTTGTTGTAAATTGTTATAAATAAAGACGTCTTCCCATGGGATAAAGACATTATCCAGTACCAGAATGGCATCATTTTCATCAAGGCGGCTTGACAATGGATAATCAAAAGGGCTACCAAGTACCGCTGCACGATACTCATTTGAAGTACGGCAAAGTAGTTTCACCCCAGGCGCATTGGTCGGCACGATAAATACTGGGGCAAATGCTGGATCTTGAAACATCACCTGCCCAACATGTGCAATAAATGTAAAATGGGTTAAAGCCGAGCCTGTTGCAACAACTTTGGCACCAGACACATAAATGCCTTGCTCATCCTCTTTGACCACTCGAATAAAGACATCTTTACCTGCGTCTGCGCCAAGACCACGGTCTACAGGTGGGTTCATCAATGCATGATTAATAAACCAAGTTTTTTCTTGTGCTTTTCGATACCAACGACGCGCATTTTCTTCAAAGCCCTTATAAAACGCTGCATTTACCCCCAGTGTTCCAATAAAACAGCCTTTATAATCAGGCGACCGCCCCATCCATCCCCATGAAATACGTTGCCATGCCGCAATTGCATCACGAGAAGCCACTTGCTCTTCGACATTATGGGCAACACGGAAAAAGCGGTGAGTAAAACCACCCCACTCTGTTGGTGTGGTTAAAATATCTTTGGTTTCAGGTGCATGTAAGGCATCATACATTCTGGCAATCATACGTGCTGAATTACGAAATGCGGGATGCTCGGTAATATTTTCTACCCGTTCACCATAAATCCAAACTTCGCGCCCATCATTGAGACTGTCTAAATACTCCTGTCCTGTAAATGGAATATAGTCCTTATTCACTGCAACACTTTCAGTATCTAATTTACTATTCATGTCCCATATCCTTATATTCGCTTTATTTTATAATTGCTTAATCTTTAAGCATAAAATGAGGTTAACAAGGTTATTTATATACGTCCAATCATGTATTTAGCTCACATATATAACCTTTTTATTATGAATAAAAACTGCTTAAGCATTAAAAAAAGCCACGTTCATAACAACATGGCTTTTGAGTGCTTATGACTATCAGTTCAGTAAAAGTCTTGGATTAATAGTCGAAAATCTCCGCTTACACCACGACAACTCTAGATCACTTACTTTGAGAAAGTAGCTGAGCGACTCGAAACACGATGAATGTTAGCAATGGAAAACGAGCGCCTTTAAAAAGAAAAGAAATGAAAAGTATTAACCTTGCAAGGGAAGGATTTAGAAATCCAAAATGAATCAGTATGAGCTTTGTTAAAGCTTTCATTGCCACATTTTACTTTGAAAGTTTCAATAAGTTTGCGTAGGCGATGCCAAACCTTGCGCTGCAAACAAAGCAGTGCTTTGTTTTTGCTCATGTTAGGCGAGGGGTACGTCCTGTACCCCCGCATTCCCACACACAATGGGCGACATCCCTGTCGCCCCACGATAGGATAACCATCTAGAATTCAAAAGCACAAAATTTGAGTGTCAATCCGCTGCATCCAGTGCAACATCAGCCTCGACAAAATGGGTTGCTGTTCCTTCTGGCATCAATTTTCTAAGTGCAGGATAAAGCTAGAAAGATAAACCCAATGTCACAAAGAAACCCAGTTCAAACACTTTGCTTGCGATCAGCACAATCCCAATACCCGAAGTAATAATCAAAGTAATCACACCCGCCCAATTACAGCTTTCAACCTTTGCAGTCTGTAATGAAAACTGCCCTTTCCTGACATAGTAATAGTCGATAAGCATAACGCCACACAAGCCCATAGTCATACAACCCAGATAGGAGAGCCAAGCGACAAATTGTCCCAGAATCCCAGCACCAATCATCATCAAAGCAAAAATATTACCAAGTACCACCATAAAGGCTCGTCCCGGTTTTTTACCAGTCAGTGCATCCAGCAGATTAACCAATGCAAGTGAACCTGAATAAGCATTGATTGCTTGTGCTTTGGCCTGTGCCGCATAAATGGTAATAAATCCAACCCAACCTGCAAGTACCACAAAAAATGCACCTGTATTCGTCATGGCAAATCCCGCAGCGGCTTCCGATGCCTGTTGTGGTGATAGGCCTGCTTGACGATGCATCAAATATTCAGCCACTTCGGGTATACCACCAATCACCACTAGCCCACCCAATACAATCATGATCAGGTTTTGCATAAGCGGACCAGCCATCGCCAGAACTTTAACATCCTGAGTATTGCGGCAATATCTGGCAAAATCTATCGTGACCAATGCAATTGTTCCCGCAGTTGCCCCCATCAAAACCAGTGCCGTGCTGAGTTTTGGCCAAAATCCACCAGTAACTGAACCCGTAGAATTAAAAACCAGCATCGGGTCCATACCACGTACACCATAAAGGTGATAAATCATATAGAAGGTGACCACCAGCGTAACCACAATCATGTATTTTGAAACCCTTAACGCAAGTTGGAGACCAAATATCGCCAATAAAATCCATGCAAGGGTCAGTACACCATACAGGGATATTTTGACCAGCATGGTGTCCTGCAAGTTAAACATCAACAGCGTTCCTTCATACAGCAAGGCGCTTTCCAATGCCAGAAAACCCAGAATCATAAAGGCAAAAATAGCTGCGCCCAGTGATGAGCCTTTGACACCAAATCCGAAAAACCGTGATGTGACCGTACTCGACATACCCGTCTGAAAGGTCATTTTCCCAAGATAATAACCCATGCTATAACCAACAATGGTTGCAATAAATCCTGCCAGTAACCCAATCCAAAAGCCTGAGAGTAACACTGTAAATCCACCAACGGCAAAAATGACCAGTGCTGTTGCAACACCCATTGGACTCATCGCCAATTTAAAACCACTCTGGCGTTCTGCCATGGGCACACTGACCAATGCATGATCCTCTACAGCTTGTGCGATGGTGGATCCAGCCTGATTTATGTTCTGTGAACTGTTTTTATTTGTATTCATCATCGTCCCTTTTATACAGATCCTAATACACCAATCCTCTGGTGATCATTTATAAACAGTGATTTATCTGTTTAGCCTGAAGGTATTTTTTGAATGAATAGATGCCAAAGTCCAATCATCTTTAGATGAGAATTCATAACCAAATGGATATATATTGCATCTAGACTGGTAAATCACTGATAAAAATTATTATTTTAAACAATCGAATGTATGGTGATTTGTTGTATAAAAAGTGAGAAATCATACAATTCAATAAAAGAGAATGAATATGATCGTAAAATCTTCACTGCCTTATTTTACAGTGAAAAGTTTAAATCGGTTTGTGTAGGCAATGCCATATCTTGTGTTCCCACATCCTTGCGCTAAGAACAAAGCAGTACTTTGTTCTTGCTCAGATAAAAAAGGGGACAAAATCTTTTATTGTACGAGGAGAGATACTATCCCCTCGTACTCTCACACATAAGGGCCGACATCCCTGTCGCCATGCAATCCCTACACCTTGTATAATTAAATAATGTAAAAAGCGATTTAATTTACATGAAGTAAATCTGTATAAACTTACTCCTTAAATCAAATTGACTTCTCGCAATCTCACTCTACCACTTCGAATATTGGATACAGAAACATTAGAATTTCTGCGAAATACTCACTTTATAATCCCGTCCTGTACCTGTCATATATTCACCCAAATACATTTTGTAATCACGATTAAATAAATTATCAATCGAGAAATTCAGCGTCGGCCCTTTTGCACCAATTGGCTGCCAGTCGGCATAAACGCTATGCAGTGAATAGCCCTTGGTTTTAGGTAATGAAAATGAAGATGCCGCGATCGATTTATCATTATCTGAAAGGCTTCGATCTTGTGCAGCAACAAATATCCCTCTCCATCCCATGGTTAAGTGATGCTCAGGTACATTAACCCCTAAAGTCGCTGTGGCTTTTTTCGGTGGAATATTGGTCATCCATGTTTTTTGATCAAACCACGGATTTACAGGGGAATTATCACGTTGCCCGCGAATATAGGAATAGGTTAAACCTGCAAACCAAGTCGGCTGATTATAGAAAGCTTCGGCTTCATAGGCTTTGATGGTGTAATCAGTCACATTACGATAAAAACCATGATCATAATTACCTTTACAGTCTGCTACGCTGCCTGATCCGTTGTTGGCATTGTTTTCTGCTTGTGCTTGACAAAATGTTGAGCGATTGCGGAATATCTCATCGCCCCCACGATTATGATGATAAGTTAAACGCACTTGCAGATGATCTTCATTGCTAAACACATCGTCAAAATTCATTTCATTTCCGACACGAATCGCCAACATTTTTTCAGGAACTAAATAACGACTGGTCGATGGAACAGTGGTTGCTGCGGATTGCACATAATATTGTTCATCTACACGAGGCGCACGCCAAGTTTTACTCACGTTAGCAAACCATGTCATGTAGTCGGTCTGTTTCCAAGATATCGCTAAACGAGGAGACCAGCCTGTATAGGTTTTACTGGAATAATCATGTCCAGCAGCCGGATCATTAAATCGTGATGCACGATTTGGCTTACCGTTATTTTCAATATGATCATAACGTAGCGATGGGGTAATGATGAGATTATTAATCTGATACTGATCTTCAATAAATGCACTCAGCATTTGCTGATCACCAGCAGGCATATAGTTCGGTTCATAATAACCAAAATTATAGTCAGGCTTTTTCACATTATTTTTGTCATAAATCAGCGAGTTTTGTTCCATTTTCTGGTATTGCGCGCCAACCTTTAATTTATGCGTCCCCAGTTTTGTATCAATATCACTGATATTACTCATTTTTAATGCAGTATTAGTATAGGTTACCCAGCTTTCATTGCCTAACAGTGCCGCTGAACCCGTCACACTTGGCAAGCGTAAATCATGCTGATAGGTCTTGGAATAGGATGCGACAGCTTTTAAGTTTAGATATGGGTTAGCATCAGGATTGAATTCATAACTTGCAGAATAACTGGTATCTTCCTGATCACGGTCGACCAAACGGCGTTTCCAAGCCTCATCATAACCATATTTGGCAATATCAGCTTCAGTCGGCACGGCATCTTGATCACGCATGGCAGCAAAAGGTTCCCAACCTTCATGCCCACTGCGCATGGCATTTAAAGAAATTTTATGACCATCGGCAGGATAAAAGTTCAGTTTGGCTAAATAGGTTTCTTGCTCTTGTCCAGAATATAAAAACTCACTGCCATCAGGTCGCTTTACATTTCCGCTGTCTCGGTTTGTATAGTAAAACAGACCATCGACCAGCCCATTGTCGGCTTTACCATATACTGCACCCGTATAGGTATTTTGACTGTTGTTGGAAAAACGTGAATATTTTAAGAATGCGCCAATATTTTTACCCTCATCAAGCAAATCTGTCGCATCTTTAGTTTCCAGTGTAACTTTACCACCAAAACCACCATTACCGACTTCGACGTTATGTGGCCCTTTATCCACGGTGATTTTCTTTAAAATCTCAGGTTCAATAAAGACTGAACCTTGTCGATATTTATCAAACGTTTTAACAGAATCGTCTAAGGTGATTGGTACATCGGCTACCCCACCCATCCCCAAGATATTAATCGTTTGCCCTCCTGGACGTGGAGATCCTGCTGAACCTACACTGGGCATATGATCGAGCAATTGCGCAACATTATTGGCCTGATAACGATCAATCGCCTTTTGATTGAGCACGCTCTGACCAAATTGTATGGTGTCTTTTTTTATTGCTTCGACCACAATCGGGGTCATCTGATAAATTTGGTTTTCAGCATTTGTGGATGATGTTGCTGTTTTCCCCGTTGCTATTTTTCCTGTTGCAGTGTTTTCTGTATTGACTACAGACGTTTGTGCCGCAGTAGGCTTTTCAATGAGTAGATAACCTGCGGAAGTTTTTTGAATCTGGAATGGGGTATTTTGCACCAATAATGCAAAAGCTTGATCTAGGGTATATTTACCCTTCATCGTCTTTACCCGATAACGATTGGTTTTTGCAGGATCTAATAACAAGGATACATTGGCTTGCTGTGCCAAGCTATTTAAAGCTTGGGTTAATGAACCGCTTTGCACTTGATAAAAGCCAACAGGCGAAGCATTATTTGCATGCGTTTGTATACTGATTGCACTCATAGAGAGTGCGATTGCAACAGCCAACGCAACAGGCTTTATTGCATTCTGATATAAAGATTGAGACATTCTCTACCCACCCAAGGTTAAATGATAATCATTAACTTCACTCAGTTAAAATAATCTGTGTTTTCATGTGTTCTAAGTTATATGACGAAGCAGAAACGAAAAAACCGCAATGAATTGCAGTTTTTTTAAATTTTAATTTTCTAAAGCATTAACGAATATATGATTATCTACTTAAGCCAACAGATACAAAAGATTAATTATAGTGCATTGTATAATTTATCGTTGCGGTGTAATTCTGAGCATCGACAATTCCAGTCTTGGAAGCAGGCACTGCATCGTATTGTAGATACGTTTCATCTCCAAGCGTATAAATTGGACTTTTTGCTTGAACTCCCCAAGGTGCGGAAAAATCTACTACCCCATTAATGCTAGAAATTTGAATAAAAATAGGATTGATTGTAGAAGCGTCTATAGCTTTGTTAACCAATAAAGTCTTATCTGTGGCATCCAAATCATTTGCTGAAATTGCACTGAGATGGATCCCTTGAAAGGCTTTCGTTGTTGCTACATCACAGGCACCAGTACCTGCAGCATTTGTGAGGTACAGAGTAAATCCATGCTTCCTTGGGTCTGGAAGTGTAGGTGTAAACTTTGATTTAGGCATAGTACCCAAGTCAACGGTTATATCTTTTAAGCCAGTTGCAAAACCACCATCACCCTTTAATGTACATGTTTGGTCCGTCACCACACCATTGACTATAATAGTTCCATCTACAGCAAACACGCAACTACATGTCAAACTTAAAGCCAAAGCACTCAATGTGGCTAAAGTCAGTTTCTGCATTCAATACATCTCATAAGATTTGAATAAGTTTTAATTTTCTCAACCCTCAATAAACCTAAACTTCATCAATAAAATCAACACACAAAATTTAATTATAGTGCAAGGTATAATTGATCGTTGTCGTGAAATTTTGAGCATCGACAATCCCCGTTTTGGAAGCAACCGCGACTATGTAATATACATATGTTTCACCATCAGCACGGATACGCACTAAGCTTTTCTCCTGAGTTCCCCAAGCCGCAGAAAAATCTACAGGTCTACTGTTTTCAGTCTGCATTTGAATAAAAACAGGATTTTTAGCAGAAGCACCACCCGCACCTTTGGCTTTATTCACGAGTAAAGTCTTATCCGTCTCATCCAAATCATCTGGTGAAATTGTACTCAGATGTATTCCTTTTAATGCTTTACTTGTTGCCACATCACAGTGAGCTGTACCTGTTGCATTGGTTAACTGTAGAGTAAGTCCATAACGCATTGGCACTGGAAGTGTAGGCGTAAACCACGATTTAGGTACAATACCTAATGGATATACGATATCTTTCAAACCAGTTATATAACCACCATCACCTTTTAATGTACAGGTTCCATCAGTGATAACACCATTAACCGTAATGGTGCCATCTACTGCAAATACATTTGTGCATGGCAAAGTGAAAACCAAAGTACTCAATGTGGCTAAAGTCAGTTTATTCATTGAATAACCCCTTTATAATGTTTTAATCATTTTAAATTGCTCAATCTTCAGTAAACGCATGCTTCCCAACCAAAAACAACAGAGGAAAATTTAATTATAGTGCAATGTATAATTTATAGTTGCTGTGACGTTTTGAGCGTCAACAATCCAATTCCAGGTAAAATATACTACATAGTAAGTAATCCATGTACGGCCACGAAACTGATTAACATAACTTTTCGCCTGTGTTCCCCAAGGTGCAGAAAAATCTACCCGCCTAGCAAGACCAACCCCCTTATCAGTCTCTATTCGCATAAAAATAGGGTTGGCAGTAGACGCACCGCCTACCCCCGTAGCTTTATTGAGTAATAAAGTCTTATCATATGAAGCCAAGTCAGTTGGTGAAGCACTGAGATGTATACCTTGCAAGGCATTACTTGTTATGGCATCACAGTTAGCTGTACCATCAGCATTTCTTAACTCCATCACAATTTTCGTTGACGCTCCACCAATATTTGATTTAGATACAGTGGGCATGGTAACCGTTAGATCTTTATTACCGCTTACACCACTACTACCTTGTAATATACATGTTCCATCAGTGATAACTCCATTGACTGTAATGGTGCCATCTACAGCAAAAACGCTGGTACATACCAAAGTTAAAAGCAAAGTGCTGAATGTGGGTAAAGTCAGTTTATTCATTGAACCAGCCTTATAAAGCTTTAATAAATGCGATAATTTAACGATGCTGTGATTCACATTAGGAGACATGTTAATTTCAACGAAAATAGATAGATCTAAATATATAAACGCTGTTGCTGTTAACTCTAAACCTCTGCTTATTTCAAGCTAGAGTCTATTTTAATAGATGTTTTTATTTTAAATTTCCGACAATTTAAAATAAAACTCCATGCTGACAAAAATATCCGCATATCACAATATTTTTAAGTTTACTTTTTATCATATAAATACATTACATAAAATCATGTATAAATTTTATTATTAAAAATCAATATAATAAATAAAACAAATGATCAAAAATTTAATTTTATTTGAGTTTTAAACACCATTTACAACATGTCAAAATATGACTAAACATCAATAAAATCATTTTTCTCATTATAGATTTAACCCGACTAAAATAATATGTTTTATCATTTTGCAATCATATAAATGACCTCATCATCCAGCTTCCTTATTAAGATCTTCTATACGTATCCAAAGTATTACCCATCAACATCATTGACTGAATATTCATTAAAGCACTTATGCTTTTTATAAAATGATATTGAATCGATTTCGTTCATCAATCAAAAATAATCGTGTGGCGTAAATCATATTGCTATTCAAAGTGCCTTCTCTATTTGCAAAAAAGTGAAGATGAAAGGGATTTTTATATTGATCTATGCTTTTAAAAAGGGCTAAAGGGCTGATGAAACAAGCCTAGCGATAAAACAAAAAACCGCAATGAATTGCAGTTTTTTTAAATTTTAATTTTCTCAATCATCAGCAAACCTATGCTTACCAGCTAAAGTCCACATACCAAAAATTAATTATAGTGCAATGTATAATTAATTTTTACTTGTACATTTTGAGCATCTACAATTCCTGTTTTAGAAATATATGCTACTTGGTAAAATACGAAACGATTTTCCACGCCCAAAACGTCACTTTTCGACTGAGATCCCCAAGGCAAAGAAAGATCCACAACGGTCTGATGTCCAGTACTTATTTGAATAAAAACAGGATTTTTAGTAGGAGCATCTGTAGCTTTATTGACCAATAAAGTTTTATCCGTTGCATCTAAGTCATCTGGTGGTGAAATTGTACTGAGATGTATCCCTTGAAAGGCTTTCGTTGTTGCTGTATCACAAGTACCTGTACCCGTAGCATTTTTTAAGTACAACAGTACGCCCATTCTTATTTGTGAAACTCCAGGTCTAAATCTTGATTTAGGCACAGTGGGCAAGCTAATTGTTAGATCTTTCAAACCACTTACCTCACTAGAGCCAGCTTGTAAGGTACAGGTTTGGTCAGTCACAACACCATTGACTCTGATGCTCCCATCTACAGCAAATACGCTGCTACATGTCAAAGTTAAAACCAAAGCCCCCAATACAGGTAAAGTAAATTTATTCATTGAATCCCCCATGAAGTTTTAATAAATCTTACAATATAATGATGTTGTTGCTTATATTAGGAGGCAAAGTAATATTCACATAAATAGATGCATCTAAATATATAAAAAACATTTTCATCGTTAACTTTAGCCTCAGCCTATTTCAAGGTTTCGCCTATTTAAATAATTATTTTTATTTTAAATTTCCGACAATTTAAAATAAAACTCCATGCTGACAAAAA
>NZ_WJYH01000035.1:0-48368 GCF_009668065.1 Acinetobacter sp. RIT698 | reverse complement strand
CTCACCATGTACAAACTCTACAGCAATAGATTGCTCCATTGACAGTAAATTCTGAAAAATTAGCCACAACCAGACCAATAAAGCAATTTTCATTACAATCATAAAAGATTTTCTTTTAAATAAAGAAAAGTAGTTTTTAATCTTCATGGCTATTTAAACTCATCAGTTATCTTGATGAACAGTGATTTTTTCAATACTGAGTGTTGATTTTTGACTTAAACCAATAGGTTCAACATAAAGTTGTAAATCATCTAACTCTTGAATCTGATTATTAAGATAAAGCTCGTCAACATATTCTGTAATATCGATAGATAAATTGATCCCTAAACCAGAATCTTCTCCATTTTGTTTAGATGCATTGATTAAACCAAACAATGCAACAGATTTTAAAGTCTGCTGATTTGGTGTTTTTATTGATAAAAATACCCCTTCTTGATTTCCCTTAATGCCTTCTACTAGTAAATAAAATTTACTTGGAGTAATTAATTTTTTAAGATTTTGCTCTATTACTTGAACTACTGACTTAAATCCATTTTTCAATTGTGGATTTTTTTTATCTATTGAGATCGATACAGGTGTTAAGCCTGTAATTTGGATTTTATTTGTTGTTGATCCTATGAGTTCAATATCCGTTTTCTCCTGATTAAATTTATCTAAACCAAATTTTTTCATTCTAAGAAGTACTTTATTCGAAGTACTGACTGGGCTGAGTTTTGTGCCAAATGCTACTGTATAGATATAAGATGAAGTATATTGATAATTCAACCCTTCTTCATTAGTTACATCTTTAGGGACAAAATCCCAATTAGTTTCATCTGGATTTGGGACAATAAATGGTGATCTAAGCTCAGGAGATAACCAAGTATCGTCTGTTGGATTGGTATTGTTTGTTGGATCTATATGATCGTAGTTATTCCAAACACTCCAGAGGCGATCAATATTGGCATGATGCACATAAAAAAGCGGATCTAGTGCTGCAAAATTAGGATCATTCATCAAACCGAATGTGCCAACCCCACCAACTAATACATGCATGATGTTATGAGGGTACTGTTCAACTGAACCCGTACCAGACCTATGACCATCATGTGAAAAATTAGTTTCCCCACCACCAAAACCTAATTCCTTGACAATATCATTATCTATTTTTGAAGTAAAATTTAATGTATACAATGAATTTATGGTTTCTTTATTTAAATCAAAATCAGGTTTTGCTTCTTGTAATTGGTTTAAGTTAATAAATGTTTGATCCGTTAGATCGGCTGGATTGGGATACCGTTGTTGTAAATAAAGAGGATTTGATTCTCCATTAAAGGTCTTTTGAGTGAAAGCTGGAGGAATGCTTATTGAATTAAGATTCGAATAATCTTTGTCATTATAGTCCCAATAAGGTAAAGCCCAATCATCTGGACCACCGAGCTTTATAATATGCTTACGTAAAATTGTTTCAATAGCGAGTAAATATCCTCTATGCCAGGGTAAAAAGAACCATGTTGCGTGTTGGCATTGGTTCCATAACCCATCACCCGTTTCTACATCATGAATTTTAATAAGTGCTTGCACATTAATTTTTTGGAATTCTGGGAAATCTATAAGCTTGTGCCAATTTAACTGCTCTTTTCCCGTATCATCCACATCATCCATGGTTATTCCATGCATTGCACCAAAGAATCCCCAGCTATTATGGTCTTCTAAAGGTAATTTACGCATTTCTGCAACAGCTTTCGCATACCAATAAAGGTCTTTATTTCCTTTTTCCGGATTAGAAATAAAGGCCTCATCATCTAGCAATACCCCACAATTTTCCCAAACACTTCTTCTGATATAATTTTTAGCCATAATCTTCTACCTTGTTATAAAATGAAGTCTTTTAAAGTTTTAACTTTTGATTGAATTTTATTCAAAATAACAAAATAAAATTTAATATGCAACGAAATCATTAATTTACAGAAGGCTATTTACAAGCTATTTCGTCAATTAACACTCATTAATACAACAAAAATTTATACAGTTTGAATAGAAAATAAGAATTGCCAATTAAGACACAGAATAAAATCTATGGCTTCAGTAAATATTTTGAAAAATGGAAAAATTATTATTTAAGTCTTTACGAAACAAAAAAATAAGTACAATATGTATAAATATTAATCACATAAAAACCAAACATGAAAAACTATATTACTATTTTAACACTATTAGCATCAACACCACTCTATGCAGGTATTCAAAACCCTCCTCTTTTTAATAACAGCAATGTAGATTCAAATTTTGTTTCTATTGATTTAGAAGTCGATAAGAAGCTCGGCGAAATTTATAATCCAGTGACAAACCGAATTGATTCGGTCGAACTCCGCCAATATATCGATCCACACAACCCCTTAGCTAATCAATTTGTTGCTCCAACTATTCAAATTAAACAAGGGAAGTCATTAAAAGTAAATTTAATGAATAATTTACCTTTATATGAGTATAAAAAAAATAATGGTGAGATCGAAAAGACGCCGAATTGTCGTGATGAACATAATACGATTGGTTGTATTAATACCACTAACCTGCATACTCATGGATTGCAAGTCAACCCTGAATATACTGTTATGCCAAGTAAGGATGGCAAAGATAAAGGTATTGCAGCTGATAATGTTTTTATTAAAATTAATCCAAAAGAAAAACAAGATTATCAATTTGATATTCCTAAAGATCATCCTGCTGGAACTTATTGGTATCACGCACATTTACATGGTTCTACAGCATTACAAGTGACTAGCGGTATGGCTGGTGCTCTAATTATTGAAGGTAATCGATTACCAAAATTTGATGGGAAATCTTTTGAGCAAAAGGGTGATTTTGATGTCCTTTGGAAAGCCAAAAAACCATCAAAAATTTCTTTAAATAATATTCAGCATAAAATTTCAGCCGACAGCAATAATGATCTGATCATGGTTTTTCAACAAATACAGTACATTTGTGGTGATAACCAAAAGCTGTATAAAGTAAACTGTGAAACTAATGAAATTGGACACCTAGATGGTGATGTTGAAATTAAAATAAGTGATACTGATAAGTATAAATTGCTTAGCCCAAGTGGTTGGAAAAAGTCAGGACGCTATACCTCTATTAATGGTAATGTGCTCGGTCAAATAGATTTAAATCAAAATGAATTTTATCGTTGGCGTATGATTCATGGTGGTGTGCGAGATACCATTGGTCTACGAGTTTATAAGTTGGAAAAACCAATCAACACGCAAGACAAGCCTAATTTTATTGCCGAATGTCAAAAAGCTGCAAAACTCAACAATGCAATCAATTATTCAATCGTGGCACAAGATGGTTTAACCACGAATGCTATTCAGCAAACCAATACTATCTTATTACAACCTGGCTATCGATATGATGCGATATTTAATTTTAAAGATGCGGGTCAATACTGTGTAGTGGATAATGATAAATTTCCAGATTCATTTAAGGTCAATACAAATATTGAGGCAAAATCATCAACTGATACACCAGATCCAGATAAAGTTCTTGCTATTGTAAATGTTAAAGTAAGTTCTAGCCCTACAATTACATTAAAAGAGTTTTTAAAGTCAAAAGTTGAAGATATAACCCTAAGTAATGGTCAACAGCTTGATGCTATTACACAAAAACAAATTAAATCTGATTTAGATAATAATTTAATCACGGCTTTTACCCCATTAGATTCTTTACAAAATATTGAAAGTAGTAATAGCAACATCAAAATAGGTCAACAACAGCTTAATTTTAATATTAGTAAAGTCTTTGGTATAAGTAATGAAAAGTTTAACGCTGATTTAGCACTTCCTTATGGCGATAATTTAAACCGCTATTTAACTTTAAATGGAATTGATGAATGGACCTTAACATCTACTCTTGCGGGACATCCTTTCCATATTCATGTGAATCCTTTTCAAATTCAATCCGTATATAAGGTTGATGGTTCAAACAATCGTATAGGTGGAGATATAACTTTAGAGAAAAATACTAATCCTTTATTTAATGGTTTAAATGGTGTGTGGAAGGATACTCTTTTTGTTCCAACGGGTTATGAGATTGTGGTCAGAACCAAGTATGAAAAATTCACAGGAGACTTTGTCTTACACTGTCATATCTTAGATCATGAAGATCAAGGCATGATGCAAAATGTCCGTATTTGTGACCCGAATGATAAAGACTGTAAAACAAGACCATTTGGATATGTTGTACCTGCAGGGCTTCATTCACATGCACATTAAATGTATTAGTTCAGATCTGATCAAACATTGATCTTGAAAAAGAGAAAGCTACCCATTTTGATAAAGGTGTCGAATCTTAATCAAACAAAGGTAACTTTCTTATGTTGCATACTAACAATCAAATCATCAAGCATAAAGTAGGCTTACTCAATTTAATAACAACTTTGTTCCAGCAAAAATTACTTCTTAAAATCAAATCATAGTAGATAAAACACAATAAAAATCATTCTTAACGCCTTCACCTTTACCAGAGTTAAGTAAAAGGGGCAGAAGATAAAGTCATATTAGCAAACTGGTACCTTAAAAAATATTAAAAGTGTATCTTATGGAAATACCACAATCAAAAATACACTCTACTACTTCTTTTTTTAAATCTTAGGGGTAGAGTTTATGTCTTTTCAACATCATTCTAATGATTTTCTTCCCCCCATTATGGCCGGTTTAATTTCGGTCATCGTTAATTATGGTGGTACCTTTATTTTAATCTTCCAAGCTGCACAGATGGCTGGTCTTAGCCCTGAACTCACTGCCTCATGGGTGTGGTCTATTTCTATTGGGGTTGGTATCACAGGAATATTATTAAGTTGGTATACCCGAGAACCCATTATCACTGCATGGTCTACGCCTGCCGCTGCATTTTTAATTACGACACTTGTAACTGTGCCATATTCCGAAGCAATTGGAGCATATTTACTTTCTGCACTGGGATTTGTGATCTTGGGAATTACGGGCTATTTTGAAAAATTGATTCGTCTAATTCCAGCGGGTATTGCATCTGGTCTCTTGGCAGGTATTTTATTGCAATTTGGGATTGCAGCCTTTACCAATATGACAATTGATCCTTTTTTGGCGATTTCATTATTTTTGATTTACCTAATCACCAAGCGTTTTTCTGCAAGATTTTCCATTATTAGTGTCTTGATTTTTGGCTTTATTTTCTTACTTTTACAATCACGGATTGATTTCTCTGGATTTGAACTAAAATTAGCCTCGCCTATTTTTACCACACCAACTTTTTCTATAAACTCGATACTGAGTGTTGCCTTACCTTTATTTTTAATTACCTTAACAGGACAATATATGCCAGGTTTACTGGTTCTTAAAAATGATGGTTTTCACACCAATGCTAAACCGATTCTTATCGTGACAGGCTTAGGTTCGTTCCTCATGGCTCCATTTGGTTCACATGCGTTTAATCTTGCTGCAATCACTGCTGCAATTTGCACTGGAAAGGAATCCCACGAAGATCCTTCAAAACGCTGGATTTCAGGGATTGCCGCAGGTGTGTTTTATATTCTTGTTGGAATTTTTGGTGTAACGTTAGCAGCTGTCTTTGCAGCGTTTCCAGTCGCTTTTATAAGTACTTTAGCAGGACTTGCATTATTAGGTACAATTGCTGGAAGTCTTGCAAATGCGATGAGTGATATCGATTGCCGAGAAGCCTCACTTATTACCTTTCTCGCAACGACAGCCAACATCACTTTGTTTGGTGTTGGGGGTGCATTTTGGGGTTTGGTTTTAGGTCTAATTTCATATCTTGTACTCAATGGAAAATTCAAAACCAAGACACTTTCTTGACCCTACTGGACTAAAGAACTGGTAGTGTTTATAAAATAATCATTTATAAACAGCATATTACCTTTAAATATGCTGTTTTAATTTATTCAGAGCCTAAAACCTCATTCTATAAACCCAGAGATCATTTGATTGACTACAGCCGGTTTTTCAGCATGCAACCAATGCCCGACTTGTTCAATGACTTTAACTTTGCTATGACTAAACTGGGTTTCGATTGCACAAAAATGTTCAACTTTTGAGATATAGGGTGAGTTTCCACCTTTAATAAACAATGCTGGAATAGGATTCACCTGCTGATTTTCCCAACTTAAAATATCGGCATAATGATTAAATAAAGCTTGGACATTAAACAGCCATTTTCCCTTACTGAATGATTTTAATAAAAATTGAATCACCATTTCTTCTTTTAAATACTGACGCATAATCTCTGTTGCTTCTTTACGAGATTCAATTTGTGCATTTTCAACCGCAAATAAGGCTTTAAAAATTTGATCATGGTGATTTTCTTGATATGCAAAAGGTGTCATATCCAAGACAATCATTTTTTGCATACGATCTTGCGCTAAATCTGCAAGTTTCATTGCAATTTTTCCACCCATAGAATGTCCAATCGCAATAAACTTTTCAATATTTAAATGATCAAGTGTTTGCAAAACATCCTGAGCCATCAATTGATAATTCATTTCATCTGAATGTGCAGAATGGCCATGATTTCGAACATCAATTTGCAATAAGTTGAATTTACCTTGAAATTCACGTGCAATAATGCCCAAATTACTTAAACTTCCAAATAACCCGTGAATCAATACCAGTGTGGTTTTTTGAGTCCCATTGCTATCTTGAGCTTGATCGTATTGATAATTCAGTAACATTAAAAACCATCCAGAATTTAAATATTGCGCTTGCGCTATGATGACAAGAAGAGAAATGCAGAACAATAGCTTTATCATTCATTAACAATACTGCGACTTAAAAACAATCAATATCTTAACTATCTCTCTTCCAATACCGCACTTGATACACTGTTTAAGTTTTATCTTATTTATCCTCTATTTTGTAGTGAATACACATTTGGCTATAAATATAGACAAATGAGCGGTGGCCTTAATCTAAAGTTGAATAAATAATAAAAAATAAACCTCAATCTACTGTTGAGTCGGGGTTTGAATTACCTATATTATCAGACTTGATTTTTTTCGATTGATTTAGGACTTTAGACCATGTTTCAACATGTAGATCCTTATGCAGGTGATCCAATTCTTTCTCTAATGGAAGCCTTTGGTAAGGATGAACGGACACACAAAGTAAATTTAAGTATTGGTCTTTATTATAATGAGGACACAATTGTTCCTCAGTTAGACGCTGTAAAAGCGGCTTTGAAAAATATTGAACCAAGCAATGACAAGGTAAAGCTTTATTTACCGATGGATGGTTCAAAGTCTTATAACGAAGCAACCCAGAAATTGGTTTTAGGTGCAGATAGCCAAGCACGTAAAGATGGCCGAGCAGTGACCATTCAAACCCTAGGCGGTTCTGGTGCACTTAAAGTTGGTGCAGATTTTCTAAAAAAATACTTTCCTGAATCTGATGTTTGGGTGAGCCAACCGACCTGGGAAAACCATATTGCAATTTTTAATGGTGCAGGAATCAATTCACATTTCTACCGCTATTTTGATGCAGCAACCAATGGTGTCAATATTGAAGGCATGTTAGAGGATTTACAGCAAATCCCTGCAAAAGGCATTGTTCTTCTTCACCCTTGTTGCCATAACCCAACAGGCGCAGATTTAACACCTGCTGAATGGGATCGTGTAATTGAAGTATTGAAAGCACGTGATTTAATTCCATTCCTCGATATTGCTTACCAAGGTTTTGGTCAAGGCTTAGAAGAAGATGCTTATGCAATTCGTGCTTTAGACAAGTCAGGATTGAATTTCATTGTTAGCAATTCATTCTCTAAAATTTTCTCACTATATGGTGAGCGTGTTGGTGGTTTAAGCTTTATTTGTGATGACCAAGCAACTGCACAAAAAGTTTTAGGTCAGCTTAAAGCAACTGTACGCCGTATCTACTCAAGCCCACCTACAACGGGTGCCTTAGTGGTTGATAATGTATTGAATGATGCAACATTAACTGAAAAATGGCATGCAGAACTTAAAGAAATGCGTGAGCGTATCATCCAAATGCGCGAACTATTAAAGGCAAAATTAACCGTTGCTTTACCTGGTCGTAATTTTGATTACCTTACAGAACAACAAGGCATGTTTAGCTATACAGGTTTAACGGCTGAACAAGTGGATATATTGAAAGATCAATATGCCATTTATTTGCTACGTAGTGGCCGTATGTGTGCAGCGGGCTTAAATTTAAAAAATATTGATTATGTAGCAACATCTGTTGCAGAAGTCATTAAAGCAACTGCTTAAATAAATTGATAAGCGTTGATTGAATCAATCAACTGCCACTTAACTCCCTTTTCATAAGGGAGTTAAGTTTTTGAGATGATTCTTTTTTAATGAGCATTTTAAAAACTTAACATTGACATACAGATTTATTTTTATACAATAAGCATTCTTATCCCCCCTTTCTTAAAAGAGTAACGCCAATGAAGTAAGTCATTTTCTCATCATTATTTATTTAATTTTTGATGTGCAAAATAGATTCTACTCAAGGCTAAACTTATCTTTTGGTTCTGATACCGTCTTTACGATAAATTAAATAATCTACTGTTATTTAAAGCTTTTATTACATACTATTTTGTGCATCCTCTATATGAGGATCATTGAATGCAACAAGCATGTATTATTTCAAATTTGAGTTTGGCATTCCCCACTCAAACAATATTTACGCAACTAAATTTTGTACTTTTTTCAGGGCAAACTTCTGCTGTGATTGGCCGTAATGGTTTGGGAAAATCGTTACTTTTTAAGCTATTACAGCTACAACAGCATTCAGATTTAGCCTATTCAGGGCAAATTGCATGGCATATCCAACATGATTATTTATCACAATTACAACGATTAAATGCCAAAACCATAGCTGAAGCTTTAGACATTTCTCATCTACACAATGCTTTTGAGCGTATTGAAAACAGTAGTGCCAGTTTTGAAGATTATGATTTGGTGGAAAACTGTTGGGATTTACCTCAAAAATGGCAACAAATTTTAAGCAATGCGCAACTGCCGCTTGATTTAAATTTTCCCATACAATACCTAAGTGAAGGTCAAAAAACCAAGCTGGCTTTGTGTCGCTTATTTTTAAAACAAGATCATTATCTACTTTTAGATGAGCCAAGTAATCATTTAGATGCCATGGCAAGAAAATGGTTAATTGAATCGATTCAGGCACATAAGGCGGGAGTTTGTATTATTAGTCATGATCTTCAATTGCTGAATCAAGTGCAGCATATTTATGCTTTAACCGCGCAAGGTTTACAATATGTTTCGGGAAATTATACTGATTATGTTCAACAGCACCAACAACAAATCCATGCCTTAACTCAGTCTATTCAACAAGAAAAACGTGAATTTAAACAGTTAAAGCAACAACAGCAAGATAGTTTAATGAAAGCACAAAAACGTCAACGTAAAGGTGCTCAATTGCGTGACTCGAACTCTCAAGCCAAGATTCTACTGGATTTTAAAAAAGAGCAAGCTGGGCAAAGTTTTGGGAAATTACGTGCACAGCAAATTCGTCAAGCAGATGAAACACAAAGCAATTTACAGGAGAAACAAACAGCATTAGAAAAAATTAAACCACAACGATTTGACTTTCAATTTCAATCATCTAAACAAGGTGAAATATTAAGAATTCACGATTTACAATTGCCTTATGCCACCACACAGAAAATAAAGTTGTCACTCCAAGCCAGTGAAAAAATCCAGCTTAAAGGTGCAAATGGCGTGGGTAAATCCACCTTATTAAAAATAATTGATCAATCACAAAGTGCTGAAATTTTCTTTACTGGACAAAGTTTATATTTGGATCAAAATTTTAGTTTACTCAATGATGATCTTTGTGTAATCGAGAATTTAGCGAAATTTAATCCAGATATGCTGGAGGTTGAATGGCGAAATTTATTAGGTCAACTGCGCATCCGCCGTGAAAAAGCACTCTTAAAATTGGGGCAACTCAGTGGTGGCGAAAAACTTAAAGTTGCATTACTTGGAATAAGTCAGCATCATCAAAATATTGATTTATTGTTATTGGATGAACCTGAAAATCACTTAGACATCGAGTCACGAGAATTACTTGCGCAAGCCATTGAGCAATTTAAAGGTGCTGTCATTCTGGTCTCTCATGATGATTGTTTTGTTAAGCAAGCTGGAATAAATGAAGAATATTTACTGAGTTAAAAGTATTATTTCATTCTGATCATTTTGAAAAACTTTCCGCCAATGGTTTATTGCCCATATGGCGGATTTCATTGGTCAAGATGTTAAATTGATGTTGTAAGGCATTTATCCAACTTTTTCAGCAAAGCCAAGAATATAGCCATTCAGATCTTTTAAATAGAATTCTTGCATACCATACCATGTTGTTTTTAGTTCAGTGAGCTGAAGATTTTTATGCTTTAGTGCTAAATAAAATTCATTAATACCCTCTATTTCCATATAAAAAGATACTGTTGCTCCAATAGCTAGCCCTTTTGAAAAAACAACATCATTTTTAAAGGTATCAGAACGTTGAAACATAAATTCCATGTTATCCCTCTGTACCAGAGCATAAACATATTCTTTATTTTCTAGAAAAGTTTGATCGATTCCATCTTGTAATTCCGGAACCGCCATGATCAGATTAAAGCCTAGGTTTTCTGTGTAAAAAGCCGTTGTTTTTTTAATATCAGTCACTTCAAAGTTTGGAGAAATTTTGCAAATTTTCATTTTTAATTCATCTTTAAATGTAAGTTATAGAATTATTGCCTTTCATCCATTTTTGATAATTGTAAAAATCGGTCGTTTTTGTTTTTACTTAACGCTTTGGGCGTTACCCCAGTATATTTTTTAATTTCTTTGATAAAATGCGCTTGATCAAAATAGTCAGAATTTGGATTTAGATTACCATTTGAAATTTCTGGGTAAGTCGCATTGCAACGTACAATACTTAAAAATTCCTTGAATGTAATACCGAAATTGGATTGAAAATATCTATTTATTTGCCTGCTACTCCAAAAAATGCTATTGGAAATTTCAGACACCGATGTAGATTTTTTTTGATACACGATTTCAAATAGTTTTAATTTTCTGCGATCAATGGGCTTTAAGAATTTTATTGAAGCGTCTAAATTGTTCGTTATTTCAGAAACAAATTTATCAAACTCGTCTGAATGATACTCGTCAATTCTCCAAAAAAACTCAGGTAAATTTATCGTCATATCTAAAATAGATTTTATCGGTGTTCTAAATATATACTCAAGGGCTAACAGCTTGAATCTGATCGCAAAGAACTTGGTGTTTTTAGAAATTTGTATGTCTTTTGGTCTTGTCCATATTCCAGTCAGTTTTACTTTTGTTAAATTTCCATCTACGAACTCGATAATTAAGTCAAAGTAACCATCTGGCAAAATGGTATGCTGAACATCTATTCCCATAGTTTCGTAATACCAAAAACACTTCACAAAATTACTCAAAAATCCATTTGGTTCAATTTCCCTGTATTTCATTTTAGTATCTCTCTAAAGTGACATATAACGACAAGAATATGAATTTCAATTGAGGGACAAAACTTGTATTTTTTATTTCAATCCAGCTATCACAAGCTAAAAGCAAACTTCCAATCTACTAAAAATATTTGCAGTGTTAAGCTTCCCCATATGCAAAATCCAAATATTATTTTTGCTTCTCATCTATAAGCTGAAAACATAATTTATCAATGTTTTTCGTTTTTGGATGAAAAGCTGAGAGGTTAGATAGCACAATAACAGCAGTCTTATCCTCAACATTTATAGCCATTGAAGATGAATAGCCACCAGTTCCGCCATTGTGCCAAACCAAATCTTTTCCTTTTTGTGATTTCAACAAATGCCAAGCTAAACCGATTTTCATATCTTTGTTCATTTCAAAGGTCGGTGTACGCGTTAAAGTCAATTCGGTATTTTTAGGATCGAATTGTGCGATTGCAAATTTTGCTAAATCCTCTGTGGTTGATAATAGCCCGCCAGCACCAAACAAAACGTCAAAATCCCAATTTGATACGATTTTTCCATCAGGATTTTGTCCCTTTACTAACTTATTATCTAGATTTTGCGAGTTTACAAATGAGTTTTTCATTGTGTATTTATCAAAAATTCTCTTTTGTAATAATGTTTGAAAGCTTTTTCCTTGTGATACGCCAAGCGTATAGCCTAATAACCCCGCCCCTAAATTAGAATAAACATATTTTTTTTCAGGCTCATTTTCAATTTTCAAATCATCTTTAAGGTATTGTTCAATCTGACTTTTACCATAATCTTTGTAGGGATTGCTTTGATTCGATAAATCTAGATTCTCAGGTAAGCGTGGTAAACCGGAGGTATGATTAGCCAAGTCTTTAAAATTCAGTTGAGTGTTATTTTTAAATTTTAAAGATGGATAAAATGGATTGATTTCATCCGTTAATTTAATTTTTCCTTCATCAACAAGCGAAGCTAAAACGGTCGATGTAAAAACTTTCGTAATAGAACCAATTTCAAAAACCTTATTCTGGTTTTCGATCGGTTTGATCATACCTTCAGTTTTTATAACCCCATAATATTTCACTTTTTGATTTTGAACGACTGCAATAGAAAGTTGCGTATTATTTGGAAAATTTTGGCTATTCGAAAAAATAATGTCTGAGATTTTTTTTGGATAAGCGTTAAGCGCATTCACAGTATTACTACTGTTTATCTCTTTTTGGACTTCATTAGGCTTCATAATAAGTCCCTTGATATGATTTTCTTGATCAAGCGAAATATTGACCGTTAACACCATTTTCTCAAACTTGGTTTTATAACTTTGATAAGTTCCTTGTTGATTGCTGAGAAATTCTTTACTTTCAATTTTTCCTGCCTGAGATTTTAATCCTGAGAAAAATTGCTTTGTCTTTTCAAGTGGCAATGTCTTTTTCATTTCAGCAGAAAATTCATCATAAATTTTTTCATACTGATCAGCATTATAGTTGTTTATAAAATTGTCCATGGCAATTTTATAGTTTTCACTCTGAGCAAATATTGAGTTTGATATCAAAATCGCAAATAGGATTAAAAATAGTCTTTTCATAAGGGTTTAATAATAGCTAATGAATTAAAGTCTTGTGCTCTAACGCTACACATCCAAAAGTACAGCTTAAAACATAACAAAAAAACTGCTTTAAGCAAGTATTATCTGTCAATCAGTAGCAAAACATTGTTATTTTAGTTTTTTATAATGATTGTTCTGTGTCGAATAGATGAAGCGAGTTTGTTAAATTAAACTTTAAAATCATGATTGAACAAATCAATATTTATTCAATCATATAAGACTTAAATTTGTGTCATTAACCACAAGTCGCTTGGGTAATTTTTTTGGTCGCAGGATCTACAGTTATCGTCACACGTTCAATACGATAATCCATAGTTACCCCTTGATTTGGCGCAACTTTACGTACGATTGATGCCTGTGTAAGCTGCTTAATTTTCGCTTCAGACATATCATTTTGTCCAATCAACTGAGTCGCGCGTTCTGCAATACATGTCGTTTGAGTGTTTTGTGCTGTTTGATCTTGCGTTGTTGCATTGGTTTGAAGCGAAGAACATGCTGATACGGTTAAAGCCATGATACCAAGACCTAAAATTGCAACATTTTTCATAAGACGACCTATTTTGATTTTTTGCTTTAAAGGCATAACATAACAAAAAAAGATAAGCTTAGAAAATTAATATATAAAACTCATACATTTATCATGCAAATAAAAACCAGTGATAGATGATGTATCACTGGCTCTTAGTGGTGCTCAGTATTTAAGCTTAAAAGTTAATCACTGTACGGATTGATTTACCTTCATGCATTAAATCAAATGCTTCATTAATTTTATCTAAGCCCATTGTATGGGTAACAAAAGGTGCAAGTTGGATATCACCTTTCATCGCATCTTCAACCATACCCGGCAATTGTGTACGGCCTTTTACCCCACCAAATGCGGTTCCTTTCCATGTACGACCAGTCACAAGCTGGAACGGACGGGTAGAAATTTCTTGACCAGCACCTGCTACACCAATGATGACCGATTGTCCCCACCCACGATGAGCACATTCAAGTGCTGAACGCATCACATTGACATTGCCGATACATTCAAATGAATGGTCTACACCCCAACCTGTCATTTCAACAATCACTTCTTGAACAGGTTTGTCATAGTCTTTGGGATTAACGAAATCAGTCGCACCAAACTCTTCGGCCAACTTAAATTTTTCAGGATTGGTATCAACAACAATGATCCGACCTGCTTTCGCTTGGCGCGCACCTTGTACAACAGCCAAACCAATACCACCTAGACCAAATACAGCAACTGAATCACCTTCTTGTACTTTTGCCGTGTTATGGACTGCGCCAATACCTGTCGTTACACCACACCCCAGTAAACAGACATGTTCAGGATTTGCTTCTGGGTTAATTTTAGCCAATGACACTTCAGCAACAACGGTATATTCACTAAAAGTTGAACACCCCATATAGTGGTAAATAGGTTCACCATTATAAGAAAAACGTGTCGTTCCATCAGGCATAACCCCTTTACCTTGTGTAGCACGAACGGCTGTACACAGGTTGGTTTTACCTGATTTACAGAATAAGCATTCGCCACATTCTGCCGTATATAAAGGAATCACATGATCCCCAGGTTTTACTGAAGTTACCCCTTCACCAACTTCGACAACAATACCAGCCCCTTCATGACCTAAAACTGCTGGAAATACGCCTTCTGGATCATCACCTGATAAAGTAAATGCATCTGTATGACAAACCCCTGTATGGGTAATTTTAACAAGGACTTCGCCTTTTTGTGGGGGAGCAACATCAATTTCCACAATTTCTAAAGGTTTTCCTGGACCAAATGCAACAGCAGCACGTGATTTCATAGCTAAATATCCTAATAGGTTTGTGTTTTAACAGTTGGACTACAGTAACCTTTTTCTCTTTACAGATTCAACCATTAACTTGATGATATGATTTAGTAAAATTTAAAGTACTCATTGAAAGAATGAATCATTCAAAGACTTCACTTGCCTTCGTTATTTTGGCTTTTTCAATCACTGGATGCAGTTTACCTATGAATCAACCAGTACAAGAACAACAAGTTAAAGTATATGCAGAGCAATGGATCAATGAGCCTGAAGCAAAACAGATGCTTACTCAAGGGCTCACTGCATATTTAGCCATGAATGATGCTTTCCAAAGTATAGCGTCACGTATCCATCTGATTCGAAAAGCCAAATATACACTTGATTTACAATACTATATTTGGGCAGATGATTTTATTGGCAATTTAATGCTACACGAATTGCTTAAAGCTGCTGACCGCGGTGTAAAAGTACGCTTATTAATCGATGATCAAAATGGAACAAAAATAGATCGACAATTAAGTGCATTGCTAAGACATCCAAACATTTCGATCAAATTATACAATCCTTATAAATTCCGACACTTTCGTGTAATGGATTATATTTTTAGAATGAACAGAATCAACCATCGAATGCACAATAAATTAATTATTGCTGATGGTGCAATTGCTGTGACAGGCGGACGAAATATCAGCAGTGAATATTTTGATGCCAGTGAATCTTTCCAATTTACCGATATGGATATTTTATTTTTTGGTAAAGCGGTCAATCGTGCAAATGAAGTTTTTACCGACTTTTGGAATTTTCAATTAAGCTATCCGATTGATCAATTTATTCATAAAGGTTCTGAGCAAGATTTATTAACTTTGCGAAAAAGCTTTGAACGACTTGAACAAGCTGAACATACGACAGATGAAAAGGTAAATCTTGAGCAGAAAGAACTCGCCAATGAGCTTAATCAAAATAAAATCAATTGGGCTTATGCCGATTTTCTGGCAGATTCTCCAAAGAAAAGTTTAGGACAAGCACACAGTAATGAATTAATTTCACACCAAATTCACCAACATTTGGGTGATCCCAAACAAGAAATGGATTTGATTGCCGCTTATTTTGTCCCTACAAAAAATGGGACGGATTTCATAAACCAATTCCCTAAACAAAATGTCAAAGTCAGAATTTTAACCAACTCCTTTATGGCAAATGATGTTGCGCTTGTCCATGCGTTTTATCAAAAGTATCGAGTTGACCTGCTTAAAGGAGGCGCAAAACTTTATGAATTTAAACCTTATATAGAACGCAATCGCCGTACTTGGTATGAGGTCCTTACAGGAAATATCATTCCGAAAAAAGGCAAAAATAAATCCAGTTTGCATGCAAAATTTATCAATATTGATGACAAGGTCTTTATTGGTTCATTTAACCTAGATCCAAGATCATTCAATATCAATACCGAAGTTGGACTGGTTGTTCAATCAGATCCTTTACAGGAACAAATTTCAAATCTATTGGATCAAACCCTATTTAGGGTTGCTTATGAGTTAAAACTTAATCCGCAAGGTGAACTGATCTGGTTAGATCATCGTGCTGATGGCAAAGTGATTGAATATAAAGTTGATCCTGAAACTACGCGATTCCAACGATTTGTCATGTATAGTGTGTCATATTTGCCACTTGAATGGATGATGTAAGTTTAATGTAATGACAACATGCATACTAAATGCATTACAATCTTAAGACTATAAATAACACTCAAACAGACAGAGTCCTTTGATCTCTTTAACCAGTTCTATGTCAGTAAAGCCTGCATATTTTAAGCTTTGAAAATGTTCATGTTTCGACATATACAAGTCATTATTGCTCATCGCGTCTGATGCAAAAATATGGTCACAGACCAAATACAGAGCATCACGTTTTAATAATGTCTTTACTTGTTGATGAAATTGATTTGCATAGTTTTTATGGCGTAACTCATGTAAAGCTTGATGAATAATGATGGCATCATATTGTCCAAGCTGATCGCGCCAATCTTCATTTTTAAAATCAGCAATCAGATATTGCACTCTGCCTAACTCAGAAGAAAGTAGCTTACTTTTAGAAAGCTCATGCATTGCATCAGAGAAATCTAGCGCTGTATATTCAATATCAGCACACTGGGTAAGTAAATGTTTGGCAAGAAAACCAGGACCTGAACCTATTTCTAAAATATTGAACTGCGCGTTTTGATCAGTTTGATAGTGTTTCTCTTTGGCTGCTTTTTGAATTAAATTCACATAATAGTCAAAAAACTCATAACGCCATGGGCGTTTTTCATTGGCTTCATTAGCCCATTGCAAAGCATCTTGCGGATTTTTTAAATCAATTGGACTTGGTATATCCTGAACACTCATTATAATTATTCCACTGAAATCAATATAAATTTGCTTACTATTTACCCATATTTTAAAGCAATAAGGAAAAGGATTTTCGCTAACTTTGTAAGTTATTTATTTTTAACTGCTGAATTGACATTGCTAAGATATCAAAGACCTTTTTATCCACGCATTGTGCAACATTAAAGCGCATGAACTGTCCTGCATTTTCAGCTTGGCTAAAAGAATTACCCGGTGCAAGAATTACGCCCTGTTTGAGACATAATTTTGATAATTCCGCCGCATGTATACCATCTGGCAATTTGCACCATAAAAAAATCCCTGCTGTTGGCACAATCCACGGTTTTATACCGAGTTGCCCCAACTTTTGCATCATTTCATTGCTGACTTTAAGCAAATGTTTCTTTAACCAATCTAAATGTTTAGGATAACTGCTGTCCATTAAAGCCTGATAAATAATTTCTGCATTTAAATGACTATTGCTAAAGTTGGTCGCAATTCTTAAATCTATTAATTGATCAATCAGCTCAGACTCCGCAATGATATAACCGCAACGAATTGCTGCTGAAAGGGTTTTGGTAAAACTGCCAATCTGAATGACATGTTTAAAACCGGCTAATGAAGCATAACGTGGTGCGGGTGTATATTCAAAATCAGCAAAAATTTCATCTTCAATAATCAATAAATCAGTTTTCTCAACCAGCTTGGAAATTTGATAAACCGTTTGTAGCGAAATCGTGGCTCCTGTTGGGTTATGAATCCCTGAATTGGTTAAATAGATTTTTGGCTTTAAATTCAGTGCTTGTTCAAATTTCTCTACATCTGGTCCCGTTTCTGTAAACGGAATTGGAACGGCTTTTAAATGATGGGCCTTAATCAAAGCGCGGAAATTAAAATAGCAAGGATCATCAATCAAGATCACATCACCTGCGCTAAGCAGGTGTCTGAAAATTAAATCAATGGACTGGGTTGCTGAGTCAGTAATAAGAATTTGATTCAGTTTGAATTTTAAATCATACAGTTCTTTTTTTCTGGCAATAAATTTACGCAACTCCAAATGTCCATGCGGTGTTGCATAATCGGTGAGCATGATGATTTCAGACTTAGCAGCTTGTTTTAACGCTTTACGGATTGATTGTTCAGGCATCCAAGTAGTGGGTAACCAGCCACAACCCGGTTTTAGCACATCCGTCTTCGCCTCTAATGACTGCCTTGAAATCCATAAAGGATCTATTTCACGTTGATACTGTATTTCAGTATCAATCATTTGCATCGGTTCAGCTTTACCTAATACATAGTAACCAGAACCAAGACGAGATTCTAAAACACCTTCCGCAACTAATCTGGCATAGGCTTCAACGATCGTTGAAACAGAACAGTTTGTTTGTGTAGCAAACTGACGGACTGAAGGTAAGCGTGAACCTGCAATCAAACTTTTATTCGAAATTTGATTTTTAATCATCAGCACTGTTTGTTCAATTTTAGTTTTTGCCATTTAAAACCACATATTTTAAAGATAAGAAATCTGAGAAAACTCGTTAGATTGAGTAGAATTGTACTGGTAAAAATAGCATAACAGTTATTTAAAATTGTACTGTAGTGTACATATATATTTCCAGTAAATAGCGCTTAAATCATCATAAATTGACTGAGTAATTGATGATGGATAAAACAAATATTGGCTGGCTAAATGGTTTTATTGGTGTCGCGATTTTTGCTGGCTCTTTGCCCGCAACCCGTATTGCCGTCATGGGGTTTAGTCCAGAATTTTTAACCACAGCTCGGGCAGCGATTGCAGGAAGTATTGCTTTAATCTGCCTGTTTATTTTACAGCAATCAAAACCCACTTTTGCCCAATTTAAATCATTGGTTATTGTGGCTTTAGGTGTGGTGATTGGTTTTCCATTATTTACAGCCTTAGCTTTACAAACAGTATCCTCTGCACATGCTATTGTCTTTGTTGGTCTCTTGCCTTTATCGACTGCAATTTTTGCAGTTTTACGCGGGGGTGAAAAGCCTGCTACACAATTTTGGTTATTTGCCTTAATTGGTAGTGCCATTGTGGTTGGATTTATGTTTTATGAAAACCGTAATTTAAGTTTTAGTGTGGGTGATTTCTATATGCTTGCATCAATTGTTGTCTGTGGACTGGGTTATGCTGAAGGTGGAAAGCTTTCAAGAGAACTGGGTGGATGGCAAGTGATTTGTTGGGCTTTAGTGGTTGCATTACCCTTGATGCTTATCTCAAGTCTATATTACCTACCTGCAAGCTTTGCAAATATTCATTGGCCTGAAACAATTGGTTTAATCTATGTGTCGCTGTTTAGTATGTTGATTGGCTTTATTTTTTGGTACAAAGGTTTAGCGTTGGGCGGAATTGCCAAAGTTGGACAAATTCAATTGGTACAACCGTTTATTGGTTTAATGCTTTCAGCGGTTCTATTGGGTGAGCATGTAAGTTTTGCGATGATTGTTGTTTGTTTTGCAGTTGTGATCTGTGTTGCTCTGGCAAAACGATTTGCATAGAAAATGGAAAGGCTTAAAGCATTTATTGACTGTATGTGTATATCGATTTAATCAAGTACAATGGGATAAATGCCTAAGCTAGAACAAAAACTGTCAATTACAGATATGGTTTATTTTGCTAATTTTATTCAACATGTTGACGCTTTAAGGAGAAAAAACATGATTGATTCCCAAAATTGGCAACAAATAATAAAAACCATTTCAACTGCTCAACGTGCCTCTATGCATTGTTCGATTGCAACTGTCGATCAATTAGGGCAACCCAATATAACGCCTATAGGAACCGTATTCTTAAAAAATAATCAAACTGGATTTTTCTTTGATACTTATAGTGAATCATTTAAAGAAAACATTCCTAACAATAGCAAAGCATGTTTACAAGCAGTGAATATTAAGCGTTTTTTCTGGTTGAAATCGATGATTTTAGGTAAATTTTCAGATTTCCCTGGTGTTCGTTTAAATATCGAAATTAGTGAACTACGTATCGCCACTGCTGAAGAATTAGCAATGATTGAACAGCGTATCAAACCACTCTCATGGACTAAAGGGAGCCAATTGATTTGGTCTAGTTTTACCCATGTTCGAGATTTTAACGTAACTGGTTTTAAATGGGTTCAATACCCAACCATGATGCCAAATTATGAGTTTTAAGCTTACTTAAAGTAAGCCTATTTCTTTAAATAAGTTCTTATATGCCTCTGCCTTCTTATCCAGTGCTAATGGATACGCTCTTGATGAAGAAGGCATCCGATATAAACATATCTCTCGTTCAGCAAATATAGCTTGTGAGGATTGCCCTATCTGTGGCTTTTCAGTTTCTTCAGGCATAGATAACATCAGGGTATCTGTTGCCTTATCTCCAGTGGTCATGATGCTGTTACATTCAGGAATTTGCGCTAAAAGCTGTGATAGGTCTGTGGGGGTTTTAATCTGTAGGAATTTATCTGAGGCATTCCCTTTTAAGCGAATAACTTGATACGCCGTATCAAAAATTGCGATACCTTTTTCGATTAAGAATTCGCGAATGCGTTGTTCTTTAAAATTTTTATTGGGTAAATCTAAAAAGTGGTCTTTATTTTCAAAGAAAATAAGCCCAAAAATCCGCCACATATCATTTTGATAATTCGGATAATAAAAATCCATCTTCCATCTGCTTTGAGGCGGTGGAAAGCTACCAAGCATCAACAGCTTAGCATTTGAAGGAAGAAATGGTTTAAGTGGGTGGGTTTCTATCTCTATATCAGTCATTTATAAATAAGAAATAATCTAAGAATTATACTGTTATCTTAACATTTTTACTTGCTAAGCATGGGTAGTTGTTTCTAATTTTATATTAAAGATTTTAAATCGTAAATTTATCCATTTTCTTTTAATTAACCAACTTAATCGATTGTTGTGCTTATTCAATAAAACCACCCGCAGGTGGTTTAAATACAACTTACACAATAAAAATCAGTAGCCATTCGCGCTTAACTTAACTCTAAAAGGCTCTGTTTGATTTCTCATCATTTCCTTCATCTCAGCTGTGATCTCAACACCCATCTCTTCAAGCATTAACAAACCAAATTCTGAAGTGCTCTCTGCAAAATTTTTGTTATCTATTAACATTTGAGCAAGCTTTACATTTTTAGGAAAATCAGGGAAAAACTCATTAAAGTCTTTTTTATCTTCAATTCCAAAATAGATAAATCTTCTCCATTCATTAGTTTGAATATCGCGTATAAAAATTATGTCAGCTTCAGTCTGCATACGTTTTTTGAATAGTTCATCTTGTGATTGCATAGGCACAACACAAACTTCGCCTACACTTGAAATATAATTTAATTTTGGTTTTAAAAATGTAGAATCTATATTTTTATAAGATCCATCTTTGGCTAAATCTTGCTGTAATTTAATGTCTTTTCTGTACTCAGCATCGCTGATCCATTCGCCTGAAGAAAAAGTCTGTCCTTGATGCTTAGGTTTAAGTTTTCGATCATATTCAATCTGGTCATAATAACTGATCACATCATCAAGTGAACCATTTTTTAGTATTTCTATTTCCTTGTCCCCTTGCTTATTAAAAATTTCATAGCTTTTTTCACACTGTAAGTTCTCTGCAAAGGAGAAACTTGATGCTAAGGTTGTTAAAGCAATAATGAATAATTTTTTCATGAAATACCCTCTTAATATTTTGGGGATAAGATACTCAGGTTGAGATCAGAAATAAACCTTACAAAAAATTTATTTAACACAACACATTAGCTGATTTTTTCAACTTGACCACTAAGCTATTATTTTTAAATAAATTTTAACAACATTCCGACAAAACTATTTTGCATCAAATCTCTTTATGAAGGGTCAATTCTTTATTGCTGCTGTGATTACTGATTTTAAAAAGTTACTAGAAATTTCATATAGAACAGAGCTTTAATCAATATTCTTAGCGCTAATAAAAGTCGTTGCGTCAATTCCACCCCATATAAAAAATACAAAACGTGGCGATGTGCTGTTTTTAATCGGAAAGTTCAAATAAAATCATTAAACATCTTGAATTTGTAACAATTTCAAGATATGGTAATAAAAATCATTGCATATCTCGGTAATATATTTGATAGTTAAGGTTCTTTAAGATTTATCTAAATATTAACTGACTTTATACAACCAAAAACTTTTTCTTAACATTAAAAATCAATTCGTTATGAACATTAAACTTTTTACAGCATTATTCTTGATCATTGCCCTGTCTGCTTGCAATAAAGAGCCTGAGCAGCATGTAACTGCGCAAACAGATCGACCAACCCTCACTGCACAATTTGAACAATCAGATGAAATGATTAGTAAATATCTTGATCAACTTGATGATCCAAATACAACATTGGATGATAAGACCAGAATCGTATGTCAAGATTATCCTAAAGAATACAAATCGAATTATATGCCAAATTTACTTAAATTAAATCCAGAGAACTATACTGAAGCTAAATTACTTTCAGACTTAGATATTGCTTTAAACTATTACAAAGAAAAAGAAAATATTCAGTGTAAAGTTACAAGATAGTGATTTTAGTTAATTAGTTTTTTCTAATGAAATCAACAAAGTAATATTTTATGAATGGCGTTGATACTTTTTTGAATCGTACTTTTAGTCTTTTGTTATAGTCAAAAATAGATATTTGAACGTTGTATTAGCTAAATTTTTTAAAAATACACTGTGAAATTTGTTTTGCCCAAATTTGATAAATTTCCTGACTCGGGTGAAAACCATCACGTGCCATTTGTAAATTTAAAGTTTTAAAATGGGCTAAATCAAAACGAATCAATTGATAATTGATTTTATTTTCGATGAATTGGGCTAACTTCTGATTCATTGCACTCGAATACTGTCCAAACAACCATCCCAGTGGATTTGGTAATGCTGGAAACAGATTCATTGGGGGGACACCCGTAACTAAAATCATCTTTGGCAAAAACTTAGCTTCAATTTCTGTATAAAGCCCCCTTTGTTGCTGAATCCATTTTTGTGGTGAAATAAGTTTTGTGACATCGTTTACTCCAACCGATGTAATCACAACATCAAACTGCTGATTGTCTAATTGTTTGGTTCTTTGCAAAATTTCTAAGGTGCTATCCCCCGTTTTCGCTTCTAATTGATAAGTGACTTCAAAATTAGAGGCTAATTCATCGAGTAAACACCCCAATAAGGCTTCACGTTGATCTTCAACCCCCACACCTGCGGCAGCAGAGTCACCCAAAATTAAAATAGATAGTGCTTTTCCTTGTCCTATAACACCTTTTCGCAATCCTTGAGGTTCAGCTAATCGAAGTGTATTTTTCTTGACGCGATAACCTTGAAGAATTAATGCGGGAACGAGAACAATGGTAGAGATTTTTAAAAGCATATTCGAGTACCAATCCAACAAAGCTATCTCAAAATCAGTCAGAGTCAGATATAGCTTGTCGCAGTATTAAAATCATAAAGTTCAATGTCGATTTTACTTAATTGTATGGCCAAGTTGCTATTGGGCTAAATCAACAAAATTTAAGGCAAAAGCAAATATAAATGTACCAATAAACTCAAAAATTAAAACCGCATACTTTCTACTTTTGGTCATCAAATAGGCATTATAGGTCCCGATTAAAATGATACCAAGATACATTAACTTTTGAATATCATCGATTTGCATAAGGCATTGTTGAATTTCACAGTGCTTTTCAAAAAAGAAGAGATACAAGATACGCGCAAGAAAAACTAAAAAGCTGGTCAGGAAAAAACCCAATACGATAAACATGTTAAAATTCTCATTTTTTTTATCCAGTTAGATTCTAAAGCTTTATCTATGCAATGCAATAAAAAAGACCCTTGTTGGGTCTTTTTAAAGCTTAACCAAGTTTATTTACAATTTTTAATGGCAATATTTTCATGGCTAGTCCTATCGGTAACCAAGGCCATTGTGGTACATAAGCTTTAACAGGCTGTTTTTCAATTGCTTTAACCAATAAATGAGAACCTGTTTCAACATCGACCTCAAACGGTAGTTTTTTTGCCCCTTCATTAATTTCAGTACGAATATAACCAGGGAAAATCGTAGAAACTTTAATTTTCGTGTCAATTAACTCAGCACGTATCCCTTCCGCTAAAGCAGCTACACCAGCTTTACTTGCGCCATATGCGGTCAAGTGTTTAGGCATACCACGAAGTGCACTCATAGAAGAAATCACAACCAGATGACCAAACTTTTGCTCACGGAATATTTCAACAGCGGCTTCACACTGTGCCAATGCAGAAATGAAATTGGTTTCTACAGTTGCACGGTTAATCTCAAATTTACCATTGCCAATACGACGACCATCACCAACACCTGCATTGACAATAATACGATCGAGCTTACCAAAGTCCTGCTTAAAAGCTCGAAAGACTTGAAAAACTTGCTCATAGTTGGTCACATCTAAAGTTTTGGCAATTACTTTGATACCATATTTAGACTCCAACTCTTGTTTTAAGCTTTCTAAACGCTCTAAACGACGCGCACAGACGGCTAAGTTATAACCTTTTTGCGCAAATTCTCGTGCCATTCCTGCACCAATTCCAGAACTTGCGCCTGTGATTAAAATGGTTTTTGCCATTACAAATTCCTTAAACTGTTTTTATATTTCTAAAAGTGCGACTTTAAATCCACGTCAATAATTGCGGATCTTCAGCCTTAATAAAATGATGTTCATTCAGACTCAGTAATTGCGGTTCATTTCCCACCAGTCTTAATGTCGTTAAACTGGTATTGGCAATTGCCCAATTCAATGCAAAGGTTTTATTGGCACTTAACTCCAAGAGTTTTCCTGCAACAACTGAAATAACTCCGCCAGAAGTAAATACGATTGCATAGCGAGGTTTGGTTTTCACTAACTCATCACATAAATTCTGTAAAGCCGTTTCTACACGGTTTTTAAAATCTGGCCAAGATTCGTCATACTCATGGTGATATTCACCACCAGTCCAACGGTCAATTGCCCCTTCAAAAATTTTTGCCAAATAGGCACGTGGACTTTTTTCTTTGGCAACATCTTGTTGAAGTAGATGCGGTTGATTAAAACGCGGATCATATTGAGCAAAAACTTGTTGGTGGTTAAATTCATTCCAATGATGGTCAGTCACAATTTGAGCATCGGAAAAACTTTCAGCCAAAGCAAAACTTGCTGTTTGCTGATGGCGTAACATTGAACCTGCAACCACATAAGGCTCTTCTTTCAAAATTTTATCGAGATATTGCCCCAATAGTTTGGCTTGTAACTCGCCATTGGGTGAAAGTTTGTCATAACTCTCTGCACCAAATGACGCTTGTCCATGACGAACGAGGTAGATTGTGGTCATTTTCCTAAAATTTCCTTAAATTTTTCAAGATATTTCTGTGCGACTTCATTGGCTTCAATTTTTTGTAAACCGATAAGTTTTAATGCACGAATATGTAAGGCATGAATCACAATCCAAAAATCTTTAAAAGCAGGATTATCTGTTTGTTTATGATAGTAACGATAATAAATTTGCTGTGCGATTACAGCTAAACGGAAAATACCAAATACTTCGTAGAATGCCCAATTATCAGGTTTTAATCCGGTTTTTTCTAAATAATATTCAACCACTTCTTTACGGGTAAGCATCCCTTTTAAATGTGTAGGCTGGCGACGGGTTGATTTAAAAATTTGGTTGTCTGTATCTTCCACCCAATAGGCCAAAGCAGAACCTAAATCCATAAGAGGATCACCAATGGTTGCCATTTCCCAATCCAATACACCAATCACTTGGGTTGGGTTTTTAGGGTCAAGAATGACATTATCAAAACGCCAATCATTGTGAATCAAACACGTGTTTGAGTCAGCAGGAATATTTTCATTAAGCCATTTACGTACAAATTTAAAACTCGGCACATTGATGGTGTGCGCCTTTTCATAACGTGCATCCCAACCTTCAACTTGACGACGGCAATACCCATCACCTTTTCCAAGTTTTTCGAGTTCGGTGCCTTGATATGGAACTTGATGTAATTCAATCAGCTTGTCTAAGACATTAATACATAATTCATGCACTTGCTGTTGAGTAAAATTCAGCTCAGGGGGCAGTTTGGCACGCGGAATAATACCTTCAATGCGTTTCATCACATAGAAGTCACAACCAATTACGGATTCATCCTGACACAGCGCGACCATTTCAGGAAGAACTGGGTAGTATGGTGCAAGCCATTTTTGTACATGATATTCACGCGCCATATCATGTGCAGATTTCGCCTTTGTCCCTTTGGGTGGACGACGTAAAATTAAATCAGCATTGTCATATTTTAAACGATAGGTCCAGTTTGAAGCTCCGCCAGAATATTGAGTCACTTCTACATTGCCTGAAATTTCAGATCCATTTTCAATGAGCCAATTTCCGACAGCACGAATGTCCAGCTCCTCGCCTTCACGTATACTTCCACCAATATCAATGACTGACATATTATTTCCCTGAATCTTATGTTTTAAACCATACATCTCTAAAGAATGATACTTTTAACTAAAAACTTCACTTGCTCACTACTTTATATATAACACCTCTAACATAAAGCAGTTATTTTTTATCAGCAAATTGTTATTTTTTACGCGAGCCATAACCTCGTTTTTTTAATTCTAATTTTGCAATCATCCCTTTATGCACTTCATCTGGGCCATCCGCTAAACGTAAACTGCGGGCTTGAGCAAAGAATGCTGTTAAAGGTGTATCTCGTGATACGCCCATGCCACCATGAATTTGAATGGCCATATCAACTACTTTTTCAAGAACTGAAGGTGCAACAACTTTAATGGCTGAAATCTCGGTAAGCGCAGCCATAGTCCCTTGAGTATCCATTTTATACGCCGCATACAGGGTTAACAGTCGTGCTTGATCAATCGCAACACGAGCATCTGCCACACGTTCTAAATTTCCACCTAATTTAAGCACTTCTTTACCAAAAGCAGTTCGACTCATTCCTCGATCAATCATTAATTCTAATGCTTTTTCAGCAGCACCAATGCATCGCATACAATGATGAATACGACCCGGACCTAGACGCCCTTGTGCAATTTCAAACCCTTGTCCAGCACCACCAATAAAATTACTTACAGGTACACGAACTTGATTAAAACTAATTTCGCCGTGACCATGTGGCGCATCATAATCACCAAACACGGGTAACATACGTTCAATGGTCACGCCTTGAGTATCTACAGGCACTAAAACCATGGAATGTTGATGATGACGATCTTTGCTTTCATCAGGCGTATGCGCCATAAAGATAATAATTTTCGCATTTGGATCTCCCAAACCTGAAGACCACCATTTACGACCATTCAATACAATTTCATCACCATCTACCACTGCAGTTGCCTGCATGTTGGTTGCGTCCGATGAAGCAACTGCTGGTTCAGTCATACAGAATACTGAACGGATTTTTCCTTCTAATAACGGCTTAAGCCATTGTTGTTTTTGTTGATCTGAACCATAACGCCATAGCACTTCCATATTGCCACTATCTGGAGCATTACAATTAAATACTGTGGGTGCGATTAAACTACGGCCTGACAGTTCTGCGATATGGGCATATTCCTGTACAGATAAACCTGCACCCAATACTGGGTCTGGTAAAAACATGTTCCAAAGTCCAGCAGCTTTTGCTTTATTTTTCAGGAGTTCAAGTTGTGCTGGCCATTGCCATTTTGTCCAATCACCGCCTTGATTCAAATGATGGACTTCATTCCAAAAATCAGCTTCTACAGGTTCAATTTCATTTTTAATAAAGGCTTGGGTACGTTCTACAAATTCTTGCGCACGTGCTGAAAGTTCAAACATGCTTATCTTCCTGTAAATATATGGATAAATATTTGAATAGTGACTCTTTACTTTACCTTAGCTGAAAACCTATTATGAACCAAATGATTTAATTCAATACCTCACTATGAATATGATTCATAATAAAACCAATCTTGATATGTCGATTTTCAATCATATTGATATTAATTTATACCCGCTTTTTATCACCATTTATGAACAAAGAAATATTTCAAAAGCGGCAAAGATTTTATGCATTACTCAGTCTGCTGCAAGTCATGCTTTACAAAGACTTAGGCTGCATTTGCAAGATGATTTATTTGTTCGCGCTGGGAGTAAAATGCTGCCTACCCCTTTTGCTGAACAGATTTATCCATCTGTACAAAATGCTTTATTTGCTTTTCAAAATATCTCCAAACAAAAACAACAGTTTGATCCCAGTTCAGTACAAACCTTACGCATTGCAATACATGATGAAATTGAACCGATTATTTTTCCTAAATTGATTCATCATTTTCAAAAATTGAATTTAACCATTCAGTTTCTAAGTACCAAGCTTGACCGCAAAAATGTAATTGCTGATTTAGCTGCTCAACAAGTCGATTTTGTCATTGATCTAGAACAAAATTATGGTGATAAAATTAATTATCAAAATTTGGTTCAAGATCATTTTGTGATTTGTTCTCAGCATACAAATATCAATTCTGAACTGTATTTTGCATCACCTCATATCGGTGTTTCTTCACGCCGTACTGGTTTGCTTTTAGAGGATATATATTTAAATCAAGCGCAATTTCGTCGTCAGATTTTTATGCGTTGTCAGCATTATTCAACTGCCCTGCAAGTTTTAGCACAATATCCTGATGCGATGTTAACCATTCCAAAGCAGATACTGGCACATTTACAAGTTGATCAAAGTATCAATATTTTTGAGCATCCTATTGATCTACCTGTATTAAATATGGGAATTTATTGGCACGGTGCGCTAAATGAAAATTCTAGGCATATTTATTTAAGAGAAGAAATTTCTAAAATTTTTGCTTAGGCTATTTTTTAAACGATTGGATTTAGCATGCGGTTAAGCCGCTCATTTACTATCATTCCTATTCTTGATGATTTTCTTCATTCTAGTAGGTGAAATTAAGCTACTTAACTATTCCATTCAGCATCAATACATTGAACTCAAATTATAAAAATAAGACATAAAATCCATGTTAACCATGATAGTATACATTTTATGTCATGTTTTGGATGATATTGCTATGAGAACTTCGGCGCATAATTTTATGCTTGATGGTGTGGAAGACATGTTGACTCAAATTGGGACAAATATCAAAAAAGCCCGACTTCGACGTAATATGACCATTCATGATTTGGCCAATCGCATTCATGTAGATAACCGAACGATCTCACGTATGGAAAAAGGTGATCCAAGTACCAGCCTAAAAAATGTGATTTCAGTTTTAGTGATCTTTGGCCTTGAACATACCCTAGGCTCACTCGCGAATCCTGAGTTGGATGAAGTTGGCTTAGCACTCGAAAATCGTAATAGTTCAGTACGTGCAAGATTAAAAAAACAGTCTGTAATTAGTGATGATTTCTGATAGGTAAATGAACATGGATGAAGTTAAAGGATGTTATGTTTTCATAGATACAGGCTCCCAGCCAACAATTGCTGCACACTATTCTTATGAAAAGCCAATTTATCGCTTTCTTTATGGTCAATCATACTTACAACGTGCAGATGCCTTCCCTTTAGATCCACTTAATCTAAGCTTTCAGTCTTATAACAAACCATATGAAACTATTTCTAAAGATGGTTTTGGTGTACTTGCAGATGCAACACCAGACAATTGGGGTAAACGCTTAACCAATGCCTTACACCGTAGAACACCATTAAATCAATTGGAATGGTTACTCGCTTCACAAGGAAATTCAGTAGGCTGTATTGTTGGAAGCTTGTCTAAATCGCATATAAAAAACAATTCAAATATCATTCAATATGAAGAATTAGAAACTTTTATACAAATTACTGAACTCATCGAAAAAAAACGAGATCCGTTTGAGATGAAACTTGAGCAACTCGAATTAAATAAGCTGTTATATAACGGGGCTTCAATGGGCGGAGCCAGACCCAAAACCCTTGTGATGTATAAGAATAAGGAATGGATTGCCAAATTTAATAAAAGTGATGATTTGTTTGATACCTGTAAAGTTGAATATGCTTCGCTGAATATGGCACGAGACATGGGGCTCAATACATGTAATGCTGAACTAACAGAATGTGCCGGTCGCCCTATTCTCTTAGTTGAACGCTTTGATCGAAACTGCCCTGAACGTAAAAAACACTATATAAGTGCCAATAGTTTGCTCAATATTCAGAAAATTCGCATAGGAGATCCTAAAATGTCCTATATGAGTATTGCCAAAGTCTGTAGTCAGATTTGTTTTGATGCTATCAGTAATCAAAAAGAACTCTATAAGCGGATGGTGCTGAATATCATGATTAGCAATACTGACGATCATTTAAAAAATCATGGTTTTTTAATGTATGACATGAAAAAGCAACATTATGCCCTAAGCCCGCTTTTTGATGTTTTACCTCATGGTATGCCAAGCTCATTTCCAAATGAACATGCTCTGGTTTTAGGCAATGATGGACGGTTTGGAAGCTATGACAACCTTATCAGTCGTAGCAATGCCTTTGGACTAAACCTAGATCAAGCCAGAGCATGTATTAAGGATGTCCGTGATGTTCTCGAAAATAGAGAAAAATACTTGTTAGATGCGGGTCTTAAACCCACAGAAATTCGTCAATTAGAACCCTATTTCTTTCTAGATATACTCAAAAACTAAAATTCAACAATGCCAGCCATTTATATATTATGGATAATGAAAACATTGATCATAATGAATCGGTATTTAACCATTCATCTTGGCAAGAAAATGATCCAAACATGACATAAAATCCAGTTTAAATTAGATAAAGTACTTTTTATGTCATTATAAAAGATAAAATCCAATTGCATTCCTATAATCTTGCTTAGGCTATTTTATTATTTTAAGATTATTTTCATTGTTGCCATTACTGTGATTCATATTTTTATTTCAGTCTATTATCTCAATAGTTAATGAAAAACAAAAAATGAGGAACTGCGTTCCTCATTTTTACTTTAGCAAAACCTTAGTAGGCCAACTGAATCAACATTCTAAAAAAACCAGCAATAAGTGCCAATGTTAGAAATCCACCTAGCCATAACACGACAAACCATTGCGTTTGAGATAGTTTCATACTTGCTTACCTCATTTAAACCTTTAAATTTTTTACCCTACTGCATGTTTAATCTTACTTAGGCTATTTTTTACTCAAGCCAAAAGATTAAACATGCTACTTTTAAGTTTAGTGATAATCTTCATCACCAATTCGAACTTTGTCTCGGAACACCCAATATGAAAGCCCGGTATAGATCAAAATAATTGGAATTAAAATCAATGCGCCAATTAAAGCAAACAATTGACTGCTCTGTGGCGCAGCAGCTTCCCAGATAGTCACTGATGGCGGAATCACATAAGGCCACAAACTGATGATAAACCCAGTATAAGCAAGGAAAACCAAAGCCAAGGTATAAAGGAATGGGCTTAGTTCATAACGCTTTTTACATGCGCGAAGCACAAGGAAAGTAAACAGCACCACCAATATTGGTACAGGACTAAAATACATCAATTGTGGTTGGCTAAACCAGCGTGCTGCAATTTCAGGATGCGCCATCGGGGTATAAATACTGACTGCCCCAAAGATAACAAACAAAGCAACGATTAATTTAGGCATCAACTGATACATACGATCTTGTAAATCAAGTTCAGTTTTAAAAATTAACCATCCACAACCCAATGCTGCATAAAGCACAACGACACCAATACCTGTAAACACAGTAAACGGCGATAACCAGTCTAAACCACCACCTGCATACATATGATTTTCAACTTTAATCCCTTGGATATATGCACCAAGAATCATCCCTTGGAAAAAGCTAGCAAGAATTGAACCACCAATAAATGCTTTGTCCCATAAATGCTTGGTTCGATTGGCTTTAAAACGAAACTCAAAAGCCACACCACGGAAAATTAAAGCAATCACCATAAGGATAACTGGCATATATAACGCGGATAATACAGTGGCATAGACCATTGGAAACGCTGCATATAATGCTGCACCGCCCAGTACCATCCAGGTTTCATTACCATCCCAAACAGGCGCAACGGTGTTCATCATCACATCACGTTCGTGTTGATCCTTAACAAAGGGAAATAAAATCCCAATCCCTAAATCAAAACCATCTAGTACCACATAAATGAATACACCAATGGCGATAATGACAATCCAAATCAGAGATAAATCAATCATTATTTACGCTCCTGTTCATTGGAATCAACGCTATCTTCAACACTCGTCAATGGACGTTTAGAGGCCAAAATAACCGCTTCTTCACTATGCGCTACGCTTTCTGGTGTGGCGTAGATAAATTGTGGACCTTTGTGCATCAATTTCAACATATAGTAAATGCCTATGCCAAATACGATGCAATACACCACAACGAAAATAATCAAAGTGAGACCAACTTGTTCCGCAGATACTGGAGATAAAGCATCTTTGGTTCGCATCACACCATATACCACCCACGGCTGACGACCAACCTCTGTGGTAAACCAGCCTGCGAGCAATGCAATAAATCCTGAAGGTCCCATAGCAAAAGCAAAACGGTGTAACCATTTGTTTTCATAAAGCTTGCCGCCTTTGCGTAGAAACAATGCCATCACGGCAAGTAGAATCATCAGCATGCCCATTCCAACCATGATTCTAAAACTCCAGAACACCACGGTAGAATTAGGACGATCTTCAGGTGCAAACTCTTTTAAGCCTTTTACCTCACCATCCAGCGTATGGGTCATGATTAAGCTGCCAAGATTTGGAATACCGATAGCATATTTGGTTTCTTCTGCCTGCATATCAGGAATACCAAACAGATATAGCGGCATGCCCTCACCTTTGTTGGTTTCCCAATGCCCTTCAATCGCTGCAAGTTTAGCAGGCTGATGTTTTAAGGTATTTAGACCGTGATTATCACCAATCAGAACCTGTAATGGTGCAAGGACCAGAATCATCCACAATGCCATAGAAAACGATTTTTTGATTAATGCGTCACGGCGTCCTTTTAATAAATGCCAAGCAGCAGTTGCAGCCACTAGCAAGGCTGAAACAAGGAATGCTGCTGCAGCCATATGGGCTAAACGGTAAGGAAATGAGGGGTTAAACACAATTGCAAACCAATCTTGCGGCACGATAATCCCATTTTCGATGCTAAAGCCTTGTGGTGTTTGCATCCAACTGTTTGAAGATAAAATCCAAAACATTGAAATACAGGTACCAATGGCCACCATAGCCGTTGCAAAGAAATGCGCCCGAGGACCTACTCGCCCCCAACCAAAGAGCATAATGCCAAGGAAACCAGCTTCTAAGAAAAATGCACTCAGCACTTCATAAGCCAGTAATGGACCAGTTACCGAGCCTGCAACACGTGAAAATTCACTCCAGTTTGTTCCAAACTGATAACTCATCACCACACCAGAAACCACGCCCATCCCAAAAGCGACAGCAAAAATTTTTACCCAGAATTTAAATAAATCTTGGTAAACAGGATTTTGAGTTTTTAGCCAGCGCCATTCAAGTACAGCTAAAAAGCTTGCAAGCCCGATAGAAATTGAAGGAAAAATAATATGGAAAGAAACAGTAAAAGCAAACTGAATACGCGCCAATTCTAAAGCAGTTAATCCTAGATCCATGACATCACCTTATTCATTGGTAAAGTTGGTAAAGATTGAGTTTTGAATACATTGATAAACATTTTTTGTTGTACAAGCTCAGCATACGCCTGAACATTCAGTACAATCTGTTGTTTTCTTTTTGCTGTATTTTTAAACAATACTAAAAATAGCATGCAAAGGCTGCTTTCCTGCAAATCGAGGAAATTTTGAAAAATCATGATCATTCTCTACACAATAAATTCGAAATACGATCGCATGGCTTTAAAGCCTTTATTTAAAAATGCTAAACCTATGGATCGGTGAATGTGTTATGCAAAGACTACAGGTGGGGCTCGCCCTTGAGGAATCAGAAACAGGCATTGTAATTGAAAATAGACATGCTGAAAGTTTTCAACATAAGCCATTAAACGTACTTGAATACGCACTAGGATTTCTTTTACGCCAATTTCTGGTGGCATCACTAAATTGCCATATACCACACAATACTGACATTGATGGTTAATATCATGATGATCATGACTTGAACTGCTTGCTTGCTGGGCTTGATCTAAATGCAAATAGTGATGAATAAAACTAGATTCTTGCTCATGATGAAGATGTGCATGTGTTGGTCGCAATAAAGCTTGAGTGATGTCTTCACAGACCGGAGCAATTTGATACTGCTCAGGTAATAACGGCTGTAAAAAAACCGCAAGCTGTAAAAATACTGTCGCAAATGCCAGCAACAGACCACTGCTTCTTAACACAATTGATTGCTCATATTGAGAGAGATAGAAAAAAGTATAAGTTTGCTTTTAACTGTAGATCTTTAACTTGAAATAAAGAATCAACTGCATAAAAACCAAGCATATTACTCAACTTTTCTAGCTTTACTATAGTACATTTAAATTTTAAATCAAAGCCTCTTTAGCACTTTTTTGGAAATCGTTTTCTTTTTTAATGATTTGTTTGTTATATAGCAATGATCAATAAAACTTAAAAAAGCATCCATCGTCGCCTCAGCTTTTAGTGAGTAAATAGCACCAGCTCAACTTTCAAGCTAAATTCAATTGAAAAGCTTATACCCGACGACTGAATCTACAACGATATTCTAAGGGTGTTAAGCCGATTTTCTTTCTAAACAATCTGCGAATTGAAATTGGGTCCAGATAACCGACACTTTGTATAATTAGATCAATAGATTGATTAGCCTTTTCAATACCAAAGCTTCTTGGCTGAGCAAGCCAAGAAGCTAGAGAAAATAAAACAATTATTTAAACACTTTAAAACGCACAGCATCATCGATATAGGCTTTTTCAGCCGCCGCCGCTTCAATTGAACCAAATACCAACTGTGCACGAAGTTTCCAAGTTTTGGGTATATCCCATTCCGTATGAACTTGTTCATCGACAATTGGATTATAGTGCTGTAAGGATGCACCAATACCGTCACTATTTAAGGCTGTCCACGTTGAAAATTGTGCGATTGCTGTAGAGTGTTCAGCCCAAATCGGAAAGTTTTCTGCATATGCTGGAAATTTTTCCTGTAAGTTTTGGATCACCTCTAAATCTTCAAAGAAAAGAACGGTACCAAAGCCTGCGATAAAGCTGTCCATTTTAGTCTCTGTTTTTAAGGCACTTGCTTCATCTTTGGCATAAGCTTTCAGTTGAACTTTTACAAAGTTCCAGAACTTCTCATGTTCAGCATTAAACAAGATCACTGCCCGAGATGATTGCGAGTTAAAAGAAGATGGACTTTGCTTGATCGCTTGCTGAATCAAATCAGTAAGATGCTCAGGAGATTGATTAACATTACGTCCAATCGCATAAATTGTACGGCGTTTATGAATTAAATCTAAAAAATTATTCGACATTGCTGAATATCCTTGGATATATCCCCGGGGAAATCCGATACTTTAAAAAAGATTATCAAGATATTTTAAAAAATCATAACAAGTATGAATTGATTAAAATCGAAAGTATTACAACATAAAAAAACTTGCTAGAAATATCTACTTTTGTCATATGTTTCTAAGCAAAAGTGAATTAGGAGAAATATAAGGGGCTGTTGACATTTCATAACTGGCTTGCGTTGTAGTTTAAAATTGAGCATGAGATGTATACATCGTAAAGCATGAAGGATAATAGCGAATCTATTTTCGACTTTCATAACGAAGACTGAGATAATTTTAGCCACAATCAGAAGTTTTATCGTACAAACGCGTAATAAAGAAGATTGAATAAGAAGTACCAACATTTAAAATCAAATCATAAAGACTTGCTAAATGAATGACCTCATTTAAATCATTGTCATCATGCTTAAACAACTGCCGAATAAAATCCAAGCATTAAAAATGTTTCCACTCAAAATTTAGATATCGCAATTGGTTAAAAAATGAAAGTTTTAAATATATTAAGTATCATCAGTTCAATATTTATTCTATTTTTTATGTTTTATACGCTTGGGCCTACAATTTAAAAAACTTAAACAGATGAATAAAAAATAAAAGGCAGTTTAAAACTGCCTTTTATACTTGAATTTGAGCATTTCAATCTATTGCTAATTTTTGACTAGAAATTAGCATTCAGCACTTTGGCAGGTACAGAATTTTTCCAAATATCTCGCAAAGTAGGTAAATAGAATTTTTCACCTAACTCAACCAATTCAGCGTCAATCAATGCATGTGTTTCATGCATAAATAAGTAGTCCAGTTCAACCGTAGACAATTGTTGCTGCTTTTTTGCAAATTCTTTACGTTTGGCTTGAGCTTGTTTAAGCAATTGATCTGCAAAATTTTTATTTTTATATTGGCTAATCGCTTGTAAACGTAACTCAATCACGCCCCAACCTGTAAGGAGTTTCTTAAAAATCTCAAAATCTTCAGTTGTGGATTCCCAAGTCATTTTATCCAAGTCTTCATCATCAGGAAGTACTGGGAGTAAAATTTCCATTACACTTGGAAAAATCTTTTTGAAATTTAAAATAAATTTAACAGGGTGCTCACCAGGGTAATCTTTAAACTGCACATTTTCCTGAACATCTGTTAAATAAATTGATAACATTAAAAAATCCTTAATTAAAATACTGTTTATTATAACGTTATTGATCATCTTGCAGCCTAAATACAAAATAAAAACAACATGAAAACAGCGAAAGAAATGCATTTTAACAATTATGACAGTTTATTCAATGCCAATTACAGTATTCACCTGTTGTCGATCAAAGATTCTGGTGGGCGAATAAAGCTGATTCTTGTAAAGAACTAAACCTGATCAAACTCAGTGACCAAAAACTCGATTAAAGCTTTTACCGATGGTAATAGACCTCTTCTAGAAGTATAGACCAAATGAATAAGCTCTGGCATCGGTTCCCACTCAGGAATCACTTTAACCAGCCTGCCCGCTTTTAAGTCTTCAGCAATAATTAATTCCGGTAGTTTTGCAATTCCCAAGCCATCTAAGGTCGCTAAATGCAATGCACTTAAATCTGTAGTGGTTAGCCTCGGCTCATCCTTAACCACATATAATTCATTATTAGAATTATAAAGATCCCAATGATATTCAAAAGACAAAGACTCCATCATTAAAATAGGCAATCTTGTTAATTCTTCTGGTGTTTTAATCAAGAAATTTTGATTCAACAAATCAGGGCTTGCGACAATAAATTGTTTTGAAATGGATAGGCTACGTACAATCAAATCACTATCTTTTAAAGGTAAGGGTCTGATTCGAATTGCAACGTCATAACGTTCATTAAACAAGTCTACCTTTCTATTTGTCGCTTCCACATGCAATTTAACTTTCGGATAACGTGCTAAAAACTTATTCAACATTTTACTGACATTAATATGCAATAAATTTGTAGGACAAGAAATTTTTACAATTCCAGTCGGCTCTGCGCTTAACAGTGCGATTGCCTCATCAGCTGATTCAGCTTCCACAAGCATTGCTTTACAGTGTTGTAAATATATGTTCCCGACATCTGTAATCGAAATTCTTTTGGTGGTTCGATTGAGTAGTTTTACTCCTAAACGGTTTTCCAATTCCGCAACTCTTCGACTTAACAATGATTTGGTCACACCCAACGCATTACTTGCAGCTGAAAAGCCGCCATATTCAATCACTTTGGTAAAATAATACAGGTCATTTAAGTCTTTCATCATATCCCCTTAAATATCGCAACTGTTCTCTATATAAGACAATATGTCATATAAATAGCATAATTCAATATTTGTCCTACTGTTAGTATTAAAAACAGCAAATGATTGCTTAACTAAGGATATATAAAATGTCTACTCCAGCTAATTTTAATGGCCAAGCCCCAGTGATTGATGTAAATGATTCCGTTATGCTGTTAATTGATCATCAAAGTGGTTTATTTCAAACCGTTGCTGATATGCCAATGACAGAACTACGCCAACGCGCAGCAGCCTTAGCTAAAATAGCATCATTATCAAACATTCCTGTCATTACCACGGCCTCAGTTCCTCAAGGCCCCAATGGCCCACTTATTCCTGAAATACACGCAAATGCGCCCCATGCAAAATATGTCGCACGTAAAGGTGAAATTAATGCTTGGCATAATCAAGAGTTCGTTGAAGCGGTTAAAGCAACAGGTAAAAAGACCCTGATTATTGCGGGTACGATTACCAGTGTGTGTATGGCTTTTCCAGCGATTAGTGCAATTGCTGATGGCTATAAAGTTTTTGTTGTGGTTGATGCATCAGGTACGTATAGCAAAATGGCACAAGAAATTACCTTAGCACGTGTGGTTCAAGCAGGTGCGGTACCGATGGATACAGCGGCGGTTGCTTCAGAAATTCAACAAACTTGGAACCGTGAAGATGCTGCTGAATGGGCTCAAGTGTACACTCAAATCTTCCCTGCTTATCAATTACTGATTGAAAGTTATTCAAAAGCACAAGAAGTTGTGACAAACAAAGAAGCACTTGATTCAGTGCGTAAATAATTTTAAATAAATGATGATTTTAGACACCTTTCGAGGTGTCTAAATCTTTGTTATGACGCAGTAATGACTATTTTCATTTTATTGCTACTTCAAGTTTAGAGAATAAATCATGTCTTTAGATTAAAAAATTAATGAACATGATCCGTCTCCTTTTCCACTGCCTCAAGTGTGGCAGATTCATTGGCAACGTCATTGACCCATCCATAGCCATTTTTCATCAAAATGGTATAGGTTTTACCATCTGCTGTAATCGTGCCCATGGTAAAATTGTCTTTAATGGTTTGAGTAATATGAAACTTCTCATTATTTTGATCTCCTCCTTCTAGAGAGCCTGACCAACTAACAATATCTTCACCTGGATCTACTTCTATACGTTCTATAACAGCCTGTCTGTTTAAACCATAGCCTGGCACATTAAACACGATTTGATCGCCGACATTCTTCGCCTCTAAGGTATATAGATCATTCCTCAGAAATATTCGCCCATCTTTTTTTTGTGCATCTGTCAAAGGAACGGGATTATGCATAGACACCGTATCGACAGTACTCAAATTGAACATCTGTTGATTGAAAATCCCTGCACGTAATTTGTCCTCATCCAGCGTTACAAGATTACGGCGAGCATGGCTGTCTTTTATACGTTGCAATACTTGTGTTTCGGTTAGATTTGCATTTAGCTTCGGTGAATTCACTTGATCGATTTGTTCATTTTGTTTAGACACAATCGTTTTAGCTGTATCAGCTGTCTCCTGTTGACCTGAGATGAACCAAGCCAACAAAGAAACCACCAAAACAGTTAAAACAACGGAAATAATGAGATATATCCGTTTATTCATTATGGATTAACCGCCACTAAAAATTTTGAAATGGCTTCAACATTTTCATTAATTTTTCTTAAGCCATCAAATTTGTCAGTTTCACCTAAACGCACACCATATTCAGGACTATAGATATCTGGGCTCGAATATAAGCCAATTTGATTTCCTCCCATAATGGTACTGCCTAAAGGATGACCGAATCCCCAGTTATAACCTGTAGTTCGATCAAAACTATGTCCTAGCCCCATGTTATGCCCTAACTCATGTCGCATTGCAGTGATACCACAACCATAGTTATGTGATCCGATCATGTTGTACTTGCTCGGTGTGCTATTTACATAGGCGAGACCGCAACCCGAATGATCTGTAATGGTATATATCGCATCGGCCCCTGTTCTGGTTCTTTCCGCTTGTACAGTGGCATCTGAACGTCCTAAATTAATCGCATCACCGAGTGTCGTTCCAGGGATTCGATAATCCAAGTATCCGACTTCTTTGTAGTAGGCTTTTGCTTGCGAGTTTTCAAGCGCTTCATTGGTTAATCTAAGTGCTTCACGGGCTTGAATTTTTGCAGCAGTTGCACCGAGTTTGTCATTGACTACGGGACTATTCACAAGTAGCAAATCTATCTGATAGCTATCGGTGTTCCAAACACCATTGTTAAATACCAAACGGATTTTATCGCCTTTTTTTAAGCTTGCACTAATGTTGCTACCTGAAACTGTAAACGCTGTATCCGCAGAATTAGATAAGATAACCTTGTCACCAGACTGAGCCGTTGGCAAATTTACAACAGGTGCCCATTGCGCATTATCAGCGGTTATTTCAACGACAGGGGTTTTAAACGTGAAACCTTGTGCAGCGGTGTTTGCAGTGAATACCGTTTTAGGAGACGAAGCCAACACCCAATACGATTTATCTGCAATATAAATGAACTCGTAACGATTGCCCTTGTTGAGTTTTAGGGTTCCGGTGGTATTGGTATTTTCATTTTCAATCACTGATTGCCAGCTTGCAGTTGAGCTAACAATGATACGATCTCGGTCGTTTGCTGTTTGCGGTAATTTTAATGAAGACACCCACGCCCCATCAGCAAAACGAATTTCTGTTTTAGCTGCAGTTAAATTTTGCAAAGCCGTATTTAATGCCGCAGTATTACCATTGATCACATTGATAATACGTGTCGGAACAGACAGTGGAACCCATTTACTCAGTTCTTGATTATATTGAAAGATATATGCATCATTTTTATTGACAACTAATGTACTTGGAAATAAAGCATTTTGTGAATTAATTTTGGAGGATTTAAGCGCATTAGACTTAACCACAAGGATCTGGCCATTCTGACCTGTTTGCGGTAAATGAATTGTCTCAGTCCAAGCAGCATCACTTACAACATATTGGGCCTGTGATTGTTGAAATACGGGAATGGTATTGCCATTTTTTTCAGGCGTAAAATTGGCAGTTTCAGGCGCATAAAACTCCCATTTTCCATTACTAAATTTAAAACGATAACTGTTTCCAGACTTTAGTGTGAGAACGCCTTTTTTTTCAATATTTACATTACTTAAATCAATATCACTGTCATAACCCGCAGTTGATTGAATTGTAATTAAGGCACCTTCTTTTGCTACATTCGGTAAGGAAATATTCTTTACCCAATTGCCATTGGATACACTAAATATCAGATCATCATAGCCTGTTGGGATGATTCCACTCTGGTTATTCTGGTTTGGTGATAGTGTGGTTGCGGCTATGGCAAAAGTGACCATACCACTTGTAATGAAGACTGTAATAACTTTTCTTTTATTCATGTTATACCTGAGTCAATATTATAAAGTTGAGCTGACACTATAAATTAATTTTTATTGAAAAATAAAATTAAAAATTGTTAATAAAATCGATAAAACCAACAGCAACCCTAGGTTAAATTAAATTACAAATATCTGATATATAAATAAAAGTAAATATTACAACCCAAAAACAATGTAGAGCTTATAAAATAAAACTTAGTAAAATCATCAATCTAAACCAATCAATAATTCGTGAATTATCCTTTTTTTTTGTTGAAAAATCGCTGAGTTTAAATTTCAGTATTGCAATATAGAAATTTGATATTTCTATAGCTGATTCAACCCATTAAAATTATTTTTATATCATCTTATCCACATTGATTTTCACATCTTTATTTTCTGGATTTTTAAATTAAGAAATAACAATATCAATAACTTAAAAAATAATATTAAATTTCTAAAGCAATATTTTCTACTCAGAAGAGTAAAAATCACAAAAAAAGTGTCCTCAAAGGATATGGTCGCTAATTATTCTAAATGGTAAAAACTTTTAATCGCTTAACAGTTTCATGTTGGATAACCACAATGATCACGGAAAGTCATCAAATTAAAGCAAGAAAAGTATATTTCGATTTTTCTGAGTCTTCTGTATGTTGGATGCCAGATGATCCACTCTGTTCACATATCGCCAATGGTATCAATATGCTTTTGCCTGCGGGCGAGTTTTGGTTTTGTCGAGTATTTAATAAAACCCTTCCACATATTAGCGATGAAAAATTAAAACAAGACGTTATTGGCTTTGTCCGTCAAGAAGCTGCGCATGCACGCGCACATGAAAAAGTACAAGACTTTTTAAGAGAAAATGGCTATGACATACAAGAACCATTAAATCGTGCCCATCTTGTTTTCAACATTCTATTAGGTGACAAACCATTAGGAATCCCTTTTTTAAAAGGGAAAAAATTTGACGAATATTGGTTAATCTTTCGTGTAGGTGTTATTGCAGCGATCGAGCACTTTACAGGTACAATTGGGCAATGGACACTTGATAGCAAATCTTGGGATAAAGCAGATCCAGCTATGGCTGATTTATTCCGCTGGCATCTTGCGGAAGAAGTTGAACATCGTTGTGTCGCTTATGATTTGTTTGAGCATTTATTACAACAAAAGCTAGGTTTTTATGTTTCCAGACAAATCATTATGATGGGAATTTTTCCGCTTTTTATTTACTTCCTCGTTGATTTTTCTCGTAGTCTGGGCCAACAAGATACTGAACATCAACAAATCCAAAAATTAATGCGCCGTGGATTCTTTGCTTTTATTCGAGAGTTTGAAAAAACTGCAACCAAAACAGATCACCTACCGACCATTAAATACCTATGGAAAGCCACTCTACGTTGGACCTCTCCAAAGTTTAATCCGCTTCATGAAGGTGATACAGAACAGGCTTTAGCCTATATGTCACGTTCACCTGCTGTTCAGTATTTTGAGAAAACGGCGCTCAATTAGAGGGTCATCACATAATAAAAGTGACCATAAAGCTCGGAAGAAACATGGTTAATGCGAGTCCTATAACTCCTCCAAATTCAAAATAAAAAAGCACCTTAGGTTCTTTCTAGTAGAAAGTGTATAAAATAAAAGAAAGATGTAAGTTTAACATTGAATATCAATTTGTTATCTTACACCTTTCATTTTTTTATATATAAAATGAATATATAAAAGTTAGAATCCTTTCCTAGGCTATAATTGATTTAAAATTTTTTTAATAGCCAATACAAACCCATTTTTAAATAGTGGTCGTTCATGCTCATCCTTAACAGCACCATACTTTGATACTGTCCAACCACGTTGTGCCATTTTATCCTCATTAATAGCATCTTTTAAGGCCTCGATATCACTTGGTAATAGTAGACGACCATCTAAGCTAGATAAGACTTGGATTCCTTCATGCACTTGTTCTACTTTTATAATTTGATGAGGTCGCATATCAACAATAACTTCCGCCTCATTTTTAAGAATACGGTTCTCTGCTTTAAGTTTATTTTTTTCAGCTATCATTTGACCAAATACAACCCTCATAACAGGATCATCTAACTGTTTTAAAAGCTCCATTTCTGTTGGTATTTCATTCTTTCGAGAATGAGGCACAGGAGGCTTTTTCATATTAGTATTTGCTTTGGTTGCCCAAGCATCAATCAGTAGACGAAAGTGTTCCCCCGTTTTATTTCGAATACTTACCTCGCCGATACCTCCATCAGCTTTTGAGACTCTACCAATAGTAGCAATAGAATAATCTTTCTCTTTTGCATTAAAGCGAGTTTCCAATAAAGTATTGAGCCTATCTATTGAGTTTTTTGTTCGCTGACTTTTATCTGACTTTAAGTCTTCCAAAATAACATTAATATCAATATTCATGAAGAAGCGCCTTTAAGCTTAAAGCCATGATTTGATAACCGTAAAACGGTCTGATTTGTTTGGTTTTTTAAAGCTTTTATACCAACATCAAGTAATTGGCTGTCTTGCATGAATTGACCTAGCTCTAGGTAATTTGCGACTTGTTTATATCCCTCAAATTTATCTATCGGATTGGCTTGTAGAGCCATTTGACGTAGCATGGAATTCACTGCGATAAGTTGTAGTTCTTGATCTAACATTAGGAAGTGGGGTTGATAGCCCTTATGCATCATAATTCGACTTAGATTTTGTATTCTATCTTGAATTACTGGTGTTTTCTTAAGATCATCAAGCATATCAGGATAAAATTCCGCATCTTCACAAATTAAGGCGAGTTGTAGCAACTCAGAATTAGTTTCTATAAAGCCAACTTTAATATCGTTTTCAGAACCAACGGCAACAAGTTTATTCGTAGTATCTGTTTCAGTCCGATCTTGTTCAATTTCAATTAGACGACGTATTAAATTAAAGGTTGCAATCCAGTCTTTTGTGTATTCATCAGCTTCAACCAATTGCTTTTCATATCTGCGTTGAAGTGCTTGTAATTCATTGTGTTGGGTAAATGGCTTGCTTTCATTTTCAGCTTTGTACTTAAGTTCTTCAATATCCTCAATCTCACTCTCTAAATTAATAGCTAGATTGGCAGCTGCATGGGCTTTATAGCTCATAAAATTAAGATGAGCACAAAGTGCAGGAAGATAACTAGCATCTGTGATAAACCACCGACAACGGACACAGTTTTCTAAACCATGTGGTACAGAACCATAAACTCGGCTAGATGGATGAACTGAGTCTTTAAGTAAAAATCCGCCATTCCAGCAGCCAGCTACAGATTTACTTTCATCTGAACGAACAGTATTACCACCAGCTAAACATAGTCCATGATGGCGATTTTCCCAACCTAAAGGATTCCGATTAACTAATGCCATCTCAATAGCTTGATTATTTTGATATGCCGTTTTGCATTGAATTTGACGCATTTCCGCATCTTTAAGGAATAAACGAAGATTATCTTGTGACTTGCTATCAAGTAGACGCTCAGCTTCTGTCATTTTATCATTCATTACTATAGGTGTAAGTTTAGTGTAATAAACCGTCATAATAATGCGTGAATGACCAGCCAGTAGCTTTGATACTACAGGTATCGGTAGTTTCGCATCTATAATGTAGCTGGTGATGAGAGATACACGTAGACTATGCAAAGGGAACTCTGTTTTCGTCTTTGTTGTAGGGTGATCTAGTCCATAATCATGTACTAAACGAAGTTTTGTGCCATCAGATAATGTCTCTCCAGCAACTAAAAGGTTTTTTTCGAGTTGTTGAAGTAGCTTATACCAGAGAGTAAAGATCGGTGTTTCGATGATTGGCTTAGTTCTATCATCTTTCGATTTTGCTGATGCATATCGAAATAAGAAACAAGAATGACCCATTGCGCTTAATGATGCTTTTGATTTAATTTGGTTTGTATGTTTTACCTCTAATGTTGAACAATCTACTAATTTATATATAGGATTGTATTTTTCTTGCCAATTACGCAACTTTTCAAGCCAATACAATACATCTTCGTGCTGCCATGGTATTTCATAACCACGCTCAAACTCATCCTTGTTCTGATCTGCAGTTTTATTGGTACTGATATATAATCCTGTTGATTCAGTACCTGTTGTATTATCTTTAAATTGTCGAAATACTCCTTTATTGCAGTAATTGAGTGCGAAAGTATGTGAATTTTTAATCCAGTTTCCCTTTTCATAACGCAGCATATCTGCCTCCCCCGAATCAAGCATACGTACTTGATAGGTACGTAGGGGGAGATGCAGTTTAATAAACAACACCATACTTGCTACAGGTGACCAGATTTGATAAATGGTGGTAATTCGGCCTTTAAGAATTACTTTTTTAGTACGCCATACGCAATCTTTGTCGTTTTTATCAATTAGATTTTTATTTATTTCAAACCAATTGCCACTTTGGGTTGTACCTTGCCCCGACTGTTGCTGTGCCCACAGCCAATCTGAAAAACTTCCTCGTGGTTTTGGACACAAGATATAGCGCAAATCACAAATATAGCGGTACGGTAGAGGGTTGTGCACTGTTTCAGTATTGTGAAATTTTTTTCTGACTTTCGTAAATGGATTTGAGTATAAATGAAGTATTTTACCATCATCATTGTTTTCACTGAAATGCGTATCAAGCACCCAATCAATAAAATGTGTGATTTGATTTAATATCTCTGTGGTATTAGCATTATTTCCTCTATTTGTCTTTCCTAGAACTATTCGTTTTAACTCATCGGTTGAAGCGTACCAACCATTTTTTCCGATGAATAAGCTGATAACATCCATTGTAAATGGGAATGAACCAACAAGATAAGTATCAAAAAAAATGCATAAAGCGTTTAGTTTCGGTGCTGTTCCTTCATCTTGTTTCGTTATCCATCCTTCAGCTAATTGTCGCCAGATTTCCCATTCCTTACCGTGATTTTTTACAAGCCATTGCAAAGTTAGATCAGATTTACGACCATCATGTTTTTTTCTTTTAACTATTGTTTTACTAACCATGACGTTTTCCTAATTTGGGATGCTTTCCTGTAAATAAACCATCTAGGTCAATATCATTAAAACCATGTTCAGTTAATACAGCCCAACTAGGTGTACCAATTTGTTCGGTTGGTTCTGTTGGATTTAGAAGTCGAAATGTCGCTGCATTTAGACTAGTAGTAACTTCTTTTATTGATGGAGTGGTATAGACTATTTGTGAGTCTAATGAAGCATGATGTAAACATTTCTTAATCACAATTTCGTCTACACTAGCTCTTCGTAAGCGTCTTCCATAGCTATGTCGATGAGAGTGAGGTGAGAGTCCGTCAGCTTTACATGGCTTTAGTCCTATACGTTTTAAAGCTTGATGGTAATTGTGATGAAAAGCATTGAGTGTGTAAGCATTGCCTAGATGTTTATGATGGAAACTTACAAAAGCATAGGGATGATTGCGCTCTAAAATCATCAAAAAACGGGTGTAGTCTTGCCAGAGTTTTGAAAATACCTCGCCAAAAATAGTTGGGAACCAATGTACCTCTAAGTATTGTTCTTTGCTGTCAGTTACTCGGCTTTTCCAACCTACATACTTTTTCCCCATAAGGTCATTACGGGGGGATAATGCGTATTTTTCTTTGAGGTAGGCTGCACGAGTTGTCTTTCCTGAGCGCCCACGCCAATTGTTCGGAGCTTTGCCATCTTGTGGATGGTAAATACGAACCTTCACATTATTAAAATTGGATGGGTCAATGAGGACATCTTCAATCCATAGGTGCAAAGCCTCAGATTCTCGTAGTCCACCGCCATGCATGAGCAGTAATATTAATTGATCACGAAGTACAACCCTGCGATTTGATGCTCCACCTAATCCATTAAAATAAAAAGATTCAAAATATCTTTCAGGAAATTCGATAGCATCCTGTGATTTTTTACCTAACGGACGTTTGCCTTGAATGCTTCGAGCATAGCGAACGGTAGTATTGATATGTTTATCTTTGATATGACCAAGAAAGTTATGTTGGTTTTTCCGAAACCATGCAGCGTAATTTAAGCGTTGTGTCAAACTATCAGCTTCAATCAGTGGATTCATTGAAATCACACTATGTTTTTCAGCTAACCAGTCAGTGATTTTACTAAGTGCATTAATATGTAATCGAGCTACCTGTTTACTGCAAGGTAACCAATATAGCCCAGATTGATCTAATCCATCATCTCCAATAGTACCTGTATATAATCGACTACTAAAACTCTCAAATAAGGCTTGTGGTGAAGAAAAAGCATCACCATTCGCTATCATATATTCAAGTAAAAGTTGAGTCGCTTTAATGTAATTATTAGTTGTTGATGGACTCATACCATCTCGCTTTAACTTCAAAGCATATTCGACTAAAGGTTTTATTGGCTTTTTATATTGATCAAGTAATACTGGAATCTCAGTAAAAATACCTGAATTATCATCTACGACTTTTGCAATGACTTTTACAACCTGCATGTTTTATCCATTAAAAATATAAATTTAGGAAAATACACAGCAGAAAGCAGCCTAAACATTGATAAAATAACCAATGTCTTTTAGAATGAATTTGTCTTGAGATGCTAATTGATAGACAAACCTATGAAGACTCATGTTACAGCATGGGTCTTTATACTTTCTGCGTTAATAAAAATATAAATTAATATCTTATTTCATATATTTCTGCTCCTTTATCCCTAATTTGACTGCAATTTTGTGACTCTCACCGCGTAAAGGTATTTTATTGTTTTTTAAAATTCGATATACGAGATCTGGTGAGAAATTATTAATACGTGCCCACTCTGCTATAGAAGTTCCTGATTGCGAAAAATCATCTCTAACTTCCTTAATTGACTTGATCATATCAGACGAATTTTGAATAAATTTG
>NZ_WJYH01000034.1:0-53945 GCF_009668065.1 Acinetobacter sp. RIT698 | reverse complement strand
CCGAATAAAACAACTATAAATATATACTTTATCACACCAAAAACAAATCAAGACTCATAATCAAACAATGATTTATTTAGATCCAAAAAATATAAATCAGAACCATATAAAAAGATAATCATTTTTCCCTCATGTTTAATCCCTTGAATCCTATAGTTGATCAAACCATTTATCGACTTTATTTCAATACTATAATGACTCATCAAATTTTTTGCTTTTTTGGGATTTACTTGTCGTAACACATAAACCAATTGGACAATAATTGTTTTGTTAAAATCAGATCTTTTCTGCGCAATCGCAAACCTACTTATATGATTTTTCTGAAGTTTTATACTCCTCATTTACTTTTCATCACTATTAATGACGTCAGAAGATTTTAAAATTAAGCGTTGGATGACTGTTCGAGTAACTGAGTAATGCTTAGCAATTGAATAAACAGTATGGCCTTTTTTAAACTTATCCAATGCTTCTTTCTTTTGCTTATCAGTTAAAATCTCGGGACGACCTACACGCTTTTTTGCTTTATTCATAATGCTCTTTTTAGAAAAACTAGATTTCTCTTCAAAATCAGAACATAACTTTAAAAAATGCATAAATAATTTCTTAAGATCTCCCACAATTTCATTTTTAGAAAAATCTAAACAGATTAATCGAATTTTTTTTTTAAAAATCAAATTTACACTTGAAGATACTTCATTAAAGTTACCACCTAATGAATCAATTCCATTGATTAACAATAAATCACCGCTTTCCATCGCATAATTGACTAAATTAATAAATTTATTTCTATATTTTAATGATATACCGGCTTCCACCTCTTCAAAGATCACTCGTTTATTTGGTATTTCATAACCAGCGTTTGAAATATAGGAGACATAATTACTGTCTTTTATAGACAAATCATCAACTCTAAAATATGCATAGACTCGCACAACAAATAACCCTCTTATAATTAAAACAATTATTATAATCTTATACTAATAAAAAAAACATCTGTTGAAAATTATATTGGTGTTTTAAACACTATTAATGATTTAAAAACATAAAATCAGAATCATTATAAAAAAAATAGCAGGATTAATTTAAACACACGAAATACGAAAAAAATATTTAACAAACAAATACAAGAAATTAGCGACAAAATAAATAATATGATGTAAGAATTTTTTTCAAAAAATAATTATTTATTTCACTGGTGCTTAATATAAAAAACCACTTAAATAAATAAAAGAATATAGCTTAGGTGTTTTTAATAGTGTAAATTAATAATTTAATTATATGTATTCTTTTTTATAATTAACATCATGATAAAAAATCATGATGTTATTGTGAGTATCTCTTAAAATTCGACCTGTACAGTTACAGTATCACTATATTTACCAGCAGGCAGACTCAGTGAATTTGTATCCAGAATTTTTGTTGTGAAAGCATAACCCTGCTGAGTTTTCGCATCATAAATACCAGGATTTGTAGTCGCAACATCGCTCAACCACTGCTCGTTATTTCTTCCCCAGCGTTCCGTAGTTGAGTTTTTATAAATTTCATAACTCATATAGTTATTCCCCGTTTCTGACTTCATTGCACGTTGATTGCCATTTTGTGGATAAAGACCATCATTCAGGCTCACTTTATAAGGTGTCTTGACTGAACAGCGTATTCCCATCGAGGTTTTCACTGGTGTAAAGGCATCTGCAAAGGCTGCTGTTCCAAAATTCACATCATTGGTCGCAATACGGCAGTCTGGTAAAACTTCAATACTCAAATTTAGAGAAGAATCACTACCACTTCCCCAATCAAACCCGAGTCCCAAAAATCCACGATTAAAACCAGGGCTTGAAAAATAAAATCCTATTCCAGCTACAGCAATTGCAGGCACAGAATAATACCATTTGACTTTAAATGGTGTTTCAGCTCGGTAAATCCCAGGCGATACAGCTTGTCCAGAATTAATCTTTGCATAAAATGGTAACGCACCATTAGGCCCCGTAAAGAAATTGATAATTGTAAAGCTACTCATATCTCTTTCTTGCCCCACATTAATTGGATTACTATTGGTATCCAAATAATTCACCGTAAGGCGTTCACCAGTGACACTATTGATATAGTTTATTGGCATCTGATCGACCCGATATTTCAGATAAGTGGTATTTAAAGCAGCCAAACTAAATCCACTACAGGATAAACCTGCACTGAATTGCGAAGATTGAACTCCATTTTCTGCCAGAGTAATGGAAGGAACCTTACCAATGGACACATTGCCACTTGAGTTAACGTTACAATCTGCCTGACTTTGAGCAGCAATCAATATTAATCCAGAGAATAATAGACCTGTAGGTATTATTTTTTTTAAAGTAATCATGGTTTAGCCACCTCACGACAAACAACCGACTTAATCACTGCAATCTGTTGTTGCGCTTGTTTTAAATCCAACGAAAAGTTTGCTTCACATACGCTTTGATCTGGCAGTTGCACTCGAATGCTATTCTCTGCACCCAGATCTTCAAGATAAGCAATCCCGTCCATCCCCACATAACTCGATTCTTGATCCGCACGATGTACCACCGCACCCACTGGAATCGCTTGCCCATTGCTTTGCACTAAAGATACATTGGCTGCATAAGACTGTTTGATTGGGAAGCCAATCACAACACCTGAGCCTCGTTTTGCCGCAATCCGATTTTCAACTTGGGTTGCATTAAAGTTAGAGGGTAAATCGATCGGGTTAATACTGTATTTAGCCGCGTAATAAGGCGTCACTGACGGTACAAATACATATCCCTTGGCGTTACTCCGCCCCACCAAGCTGTTTTCATAATGCACGGGTACATCTGCAATTTTGTTGGTATCAATCAAAGCAAACGACTCACCCAATCGATTGGCAGCAAAGACATTGCCTGACATCAACACCACCGAACCTGACAGTCCAAACCAATAGTTGTAATCATTGCTACCCGACATGCCGACATCGGTATTAAAATATTGGTTACGGTAGCTGACTCGTGCCTGATTAAAGTCATCACTGTTTTCATTAAAACGTCGAGTTAAATCAACACCAACACCACCATCCAACGGTGCACTACGGTTATAGTTGATATAAGCATAATCACCACTGGATTGTTGGCTATAACCTAGATTAGCTGTGGATCTGCTCTTGGAAAATGGAACCGACAACTGAAATGCTGCACTCCACTCTTTTTCCACAAAATCCCGGTTGGCACTTAACGATACTGTCGCACCACGCAGATAGGACGGTAATACCGGTGCCCAAGACAGGTTCATCAGTTTATTTTCAATGTCTCGGCTCTTGGTTCGGATATATGCCACCCCAAAAGTACCCGACTTTTCTGTCGCAAAATAAGTATTGGCAACCAAACTTTTATGACTGTTGGCTGAAATCAAATCTGTGTATTGCAAGCGTGAAAGATCATAATAATCCTGATCTCGCTGGGTATGATTGAGACTAAATCCAAAGCGTTGTTGGTTATAGCTATAACCGAGCGTGTATTGATTTCCCTTGAAGTTTTTATTTCCGTTCAAGTTATTATTTAACTGATTAAGCTCTCCATCAGCCCAGCTTTGGGTTGCCGAACCACTTACAACACCAAACCGATTCAACTTAAGCACTGAACCTAGCCCAGCCAACTGAATTGAATCGGAGAGTTCAACTCGTCCTTCAGCCGTGAGCCAGTCGTTAATCCCGTAACGCGCATCCGCTGAACTGGCAAATTTGCCATATTCAAAGTTCTTGATCCCATAATCTTCGCGGATTTGTCCCATAGACACCGAATAATCCAATAACCCCGGTTTAAGCAAAGTATTCGAAATATAAAACGGCACCGAGGTTGCCACCTGACGGCCAACACTATCTGTGGTGACAATCACCGCCTCGCCTTTACCATTGATAAATGGAACATTATTTAGAATAAAAGGGCCAGATTGTACATCGGTTGAATTGGCTTTCTGTCCGTTAATCAATAAGTCCACGGTGCTCGGTAAAGCCGCTTGTCCTTTAAACTGAGGTAAAGGATAGGTAATCAAATCTGGACGCGTACCAAAATTACGCTGTAACTGCAATCCACCTAAACGCACTGAACTTCCCCATGCGTTTTTACTTCCCGTAATTACATCACCCGCTAAAAATGAAACTACCCGGACTGGGTCATCATATTGCCAAGTGGTGTCATAGCGGCGGTAGCCATCATTATCTTGAGTTGAGTCGTTTCCAATCCCATCAGATTTAAAATCAGTTTTGCTATAAACCCCTGAATTTCTCAGTACCCCATAAGGGGAGAAAAACCGTTGTTCTGTAAAGAGTGTACTACTATAGCCACCATTCTCTGGGCGGTAGGTATAAAAGTCATAGTTATTTAATAAACCAATACCCGACTGCGCTGTTTCAGGTTGATACCATGAATCCAAGCCGCGTATCTGCACCGGCATCCAGCTGGCAGGAAGATCGAGACTAAAATACTGTTGCGCTGAATTGTACTCATACTTCAATTCGGGAATCTGATTGAGGCTGACCCAATCCAAGGCCTTCCCAGAAAATCCTAAAGTAAATACATCCAGATCGGTCAGGTTTTTTTCTGACTGTTGCTGAAGTGCATCCGCAGGCAGCTTAATCTGCAACTCATCCAGTTTCGATTGCTGGATAAAGTAATGATCGCCTTTGACAATGACTGGTATCACTTGTCGCGTCGAATATTGATTGATCACCAAGTCAAGATAAAGCTTAAATAAGCTATTCACTTCTGAAACATCTCGTGGTGGCGGGGGCAAACCATTTGCATAGACATTGCAACTCAGCAATGGAATATTCGCAACCAATATCAATGTCAGGCTTTTGCATAAAAAAGAAGGGGTGTGTAACCCTGATAAATAACCCATTTATCCCCCTCCTTCTTTTTTAATCTCAACCAATTCCTGTTTCACCCCTGAACTGTCAACCCCATACAAACTGCTTTGACCACTTAGGCTGTTGAGTAACTTATTGTCCAGATCAAACTTCATGGTGCTGTTTGCCAACACATAACCAAAGGCGGTTTTGCCAAAAGCCATTTGCTCTGAAGTCGGGGTTAATTTAATTCCAGAAAGTCGTGAAAATTTTGAACCAGTATTTTTAATATAAAGTTCAGGTTTGCCCTGTTCATTATTCTTGACCCACCAGCTTAATATCGGTTTAGCCAAAGGGTTTTTCGCATTGGTTTTTTGTGAAACTTCAGTTAAACCACTACCAAGTCCTTTGCCATAGCTAAACAAGGGAATGGAATAACGCATCTGAAAACTGACTGTCGACGCATCTTTTTCATCTTCTGGATTGAGCTTGATCGGCAGTTCATCAACAATAATTCGATAGGCAAGTTCTTTTGCATCAGGTACAGCAGCTGAGCGAGTCAAACGCAACATATGCTTTTCACCCGCCTTGATCTTCGCTACAGGCGGACTTGGAATAACCTCAGTTTGCTCCACATAAGCATCTTGCTGATGATTCTGATCCCATTTAAATACCCGAATCTGTACCATGGCATCAGAGTTACCGGTATTTTGTAGCCAGACCGCAGAGGCTTTTTCATTTTCTTCAATTTTTGGATAAATTGGCCAGATTAAAAAAGTGGCCTGTGCGAATACGGGTGAAGTGACCATCAATATCGCGGCCGCAGAGAAAGTTCTGCCCGACCATATTTTCATTTTATTTAAGCTCATAGAATCACCATGTAATCGTAATTGCGACCGTATCTTTATACAGGCCAGCTGATCGTGGTTGATTGTTATTATTCAAGTCTGCAACACCATAAACTGCAAAACCCAGTACGGTGTTCAAAGTAGTGGTTGGTGTCAGTGAGTAACTACTCCCACTGGCATATTCACCTTGCAAACTACTGTCCTGATAAAGCTGATAAGGTACAAACTCATTCTGCTGGGCATGTTTCATCCGCCGAAAGTTATTTGAAAAGTGATCACCACCATTCAACATCACCTTTACCGGTAGCCGTGCAGTACATTGGATATTCCAGCTTTGCGCAGTATTGATGACGGATCCTTTTAACTGCCCCTGCGCCACAACAGGATGACGACCAAAATCAAGTAACTGTTCGACATTGCTGAGTTTGCACCCATTTTCAATGGTCGCCTGCACTTTAAAACTTGCCGAAGTTACAGGATCAACAGCAAACCCACTTTGAACAATCGAAATCAGCAGAACACTTAAACCTATTTTTTTCATGATTTTGTTCTTTAAAATTCAATGGTAATTGGAATAGTGTCGGTATATTGTCCAAGTGAGACTGACCGACCATTATTAACAGTTTGCCCCATGAGATTAAGCGTTTGCGGCTGACCATTATTGGTCAAAGTAATGATTTGATTAGGCCTTAACGCTTCGCGAGCAGTTCCATATAAGATGTTGTAGGCAAGGAAATCTGTGCCATTACTGATCGCACGAAAATAATTTGCGCCAAAAGGTGCTGGTACCTTACTGTCATGTTGCCCCGCACCAAAGGTAACTTTTATTGGAGCATTGCCAGGGCATTGAATGGTCAAACCTGATGTAGAACCCTGACTTAAACTGGTCTCTATCACCTGATTAAATGCAGCTGTGGTTTCTCCAAAGTCTAGCTGCCCGAAATTCAAGCCATTGGTTCCGTTATTCACGGTCTCATTGTTGATCTTGCAGGATGGCTCTAATTCAAGTTGAACATTTAACTTAGCGGCCAATTGCCCAGCACTGGTGAGCGATGAAACAATGCTACAAAGTAGCAATCCGACGCATTGTTTAAGTAACAGGTGCATACGTTCCTCCCTAAAACAGGCTTGTTCAACAACAAACCTGTTTACTGTTACGTATACTGATTAGAAATTAACAGTCACCAATAAAGTGTCTGTATAATCACCCTGTGCTTTTGCAGTGCCAGTGTTCGCAGCAATTGCACCAAAAATTGGAACTTCTTGAGCTACACCTGCTGCAGCAGTGAAAGGCTGAGCTGTATTAATCACATATGGATTGGTACGTGCTGCATCACGGTAAACGTTATAGTTTACTAGGTCGGCAGCAGTTGTATGTTTAAGACTACGATCAGCGCGTTGACCGCCATCAATTGCAACCGTAAAGTCAACAGGGTTTGCACCATCACATTCTACAGCGAGATGACCACCTGTCGCTGTAGAAGCAACTTGTCCAGTCAAAACGTTGGTCCAAGTACCAGAAGTTTTACCGAAATCTAATGTACCAAATTGGTTCATATTTCCAGTAACAGTAGAACCTTCAACAGTACAACCTGTCGAAACATTCAGCTTGACATCAACTTGACCAGTAACAGCTGCTTGTGCAGTCGCGATATAAGCCGTGCTCAACAATGCAGTTAGTGTTAGTTTTGTAAAAATATTCATATTAATTCCCATGATTTGTATTATTCGTAAACTTTTACACAAGAAGTGTGAAAGTATTTACATAATCACATGTGATGAATAAGTGTTCAATAAATCAACTAATAAGCAGCACAAAACAAGCTCAACTATTTGTATTTATTTAAAATTTTATTGGAATTGTGGAATTAAATTATTATTATATTTAAAACACCAAAAAATACATTTCACTTGATAATTTGACAAAGTAAAAGTGAAATTAACTTAATTTTCTTTTAAATAACACCAAGCTAAATATGCCAATCTAAGGACTTAAAATTTCGCTTAGGCAATATCGTATTTTATCTTGATCAAGCCTCATAAAAACAAAATTAAACCCTATATTTCAAAATTTTACTTGATAAAATTTTATTTTTATATATTAAACCAAACTCAATATGACAAAGATAAACTTATTTTTAAAAATGCTTTATCGGCTTATCTATATTTTAAATTTTACCTAAAAAATTTAAGAATCGCCTTTTATAATTAATTATTACCTTCAAATTTTTTACATCTCATTTCATTCAATTGATCTAAGATATGATGATTAATTCAAAAACTCCAATTTTAAATAAACTCGAGATAACAAAGTAACCATGACCATAATAAGCACCCCAAATTAGTCTTTTACAATCATTGCTCACAATGGCTTTGTATTGGTAGATTAATCACGATGATGAGGCTGTAAATTAGTGACGAGGACTTTATTCAAAATATGATTTAATCAATAAAAGTTAACACTTAGCGGTTATTTTATCCATTCATCAAAAATAAAAAAATCCCATTCGTTCTGGGGTGAAGAATGGGATACGTTATGACACTTTAACATGCCGACCGAAAATCGTGAATCTCTGTATACAATTTGGATGACGACTAAATATGAAAGGTGTTTCCACTCGGTTTAAGAACATCTCGCTCTTTAACTCTTAAACAAATGCATTGGTCAAATGTAGCGATTGCATCACGAATAAATTCAGCTTCCATTTTATCTACATGCAAATGGCTTTCTTTATGAACTTCTTCAAACAATGCTTTTAAATCATATTGATCATCACTTAGACATGTCATCTTAAAATTACTCAATTCAGCGTCAATATCTAAACGTATTAATTCGATAAAATGCTGACGTGAAGCATAGGTATTTTCACTATAAAAAAAATGAGTGCTTTCATCTATACCTTTATGAAACACCATTTCATAAATTTTCATTATTTATTTATATCCAACATTCATATTTCTATTCTTCAATATATCTGTAGGAACCCATTAAGCTATTCAGATAATGCACATTTTTTATCATTACTCACCATGTTTTGCAAACTTTTACACTTATTTTAATTACAATTAAATACATAATTTATTAAAAATATTCCCTAAAAACAAATATTTAAATTTATATTATCTTTTAGAAACAAACTTGTAATAGTGTTCTTATTATTATAATTTAATACATATTTCATGTAATTCATCACCAAATAACAAATGCAATTTTTGATCAATTTAACAGGTCATATTTATAGTGATAATAAAGCCTATGCCCGTCAATCTCCTTAGCAGCTCCAATAACATCAATATTGATCAGATTGAATAATTAAATACCATAAACATCAGAAAATTCAGTTTTTGCCAAAGCTGTATAAGCATTTTCTGTATAAATGAATTAAATATTTATTATTAAAAAGATGCGCTTAATGTTGGATGCCAAACCTTCCAATAAACATGGCATCCAATTTCTCAATGTTAAAAATTAGCTTTTAATACCAACGAAGCAAAATCTCGGTCATCGAGTGTACTAAAATCATTCGAACCAAAAAAATTGGTATACGCAAGTTCAGCTGTATACTTTTGCTGATAATTCACTGAAATAGTGGCTGCAATACTCATTTGACCTTCTTGAAAATTTTGGCTAAATCCTGCTATATCATGGCGAAAGATTACACTTGGTGTGATGACGGTCGCAGGTAAAATATCTTGATAATTTAAAGCTCCTCGTAAACGATAGCCATATGACCATTGCGTAAAAAAACCATCCCGATTACAAAAGCGCTCATTCATACGATCAATCACATCATTTGCAAGATGTGCGGTGCCATAAGGCGTACATTTATATTCACCTGTTTCAGGATTATAAGCACCAGATGAAAGCTCACTCCGTCCAAATGCACCGACCCGTCCAAAACGATGATTACCAATATCTGCAATATGATTCACTGCAAACTCTGCCGCCCAATTCAATGCATTTGCACCCAATATATTGTTTAACCGATCACTCGCACCCAGTGAAAATTGGGTTACAGGCGTTCTTACATACCCTTGTAAATATTGTCCAAATTCAGCCGCAACTCCAGGTGGTGTAAGGGGCGTATCTTTGTCTAAAACTTGAGCATAGACGATATCTGTTCCATTTAATTGTAAGGGCTGATTAGGTTTATGCGTTAATTCACTAAAAACAGCGGTTGTCCCCACTTTTGCTGCTAGGCTTAATCCATACATTTTAATATTTTCTGGATAAATTGAAAAAAAACGAGCTGTATTAAAATATGCAGGCCCTGATGCAGTTACCGCTGTACCATCAAAATTAGCATTGCGACTGTGATAGTTCGCAAAATATGCACCAAGTTCAGCATTATTCCAACGAGGTAAAGTTTGCTTTAAAGCAAAACCATATTGCCCACTATTCTTGGCGTATCGACTTTCTGCCCGTGGAATATAAGTCTGTGCATCTAAAGCACTTTCAGACAACTTATCTCCTGGTGTAACGGTCAAAATAATCGGGCCACAATTTTCTGGAACAAAATCAGAAATCGCAAAAAACGTCCCACACCCGTCCACCACAGAAGGTCTAAACGTAAACTGATAAAAACCATCGAGTTTAAGATTTGGCGTTATTCCAGCCTCAAATGAAAACATTTCGACAGGAATTATTCGTTCTTTTGCCTCTCCTCCCGGCCGATTGATTGCAGCATAATCCAAGGCACTGACTGAATTTATACCATTTTGGAAAAACTGCGATTTCCCCCAATTTAAAGTATGTTTGCCTAATTTTAGATTGGCATTTTGACCATTTTCTAAAGCAAAATTTTTCCAGATATAGGCATCCCAAAGATCAATGCCCTTAAATTTGGCTAATCTAGGCCAAGCAGAATCATCAAAGGCTTTTAAATCTCCACGACCAGTTTCATAAGCATGGTCATACCAATATTTAGTGCTGAGTACTGCACCCTGTTGTTGTCCTTTTAAACGAAACTCAGTCAACCCTTTTATAATTTGGGAAATGTTATCGTTTTGACTAAAGTTCACATGCCCGTCGTCACCATTCACGTCAACGCTTAAACCGCTCTTTCCGATATGATTTGCATCAGGTTTATACACCAACTGATTTGAAGCATCTTGAGCACTCCAATTGGCACCTAGGCTGAGTATGGTACTGGTTTCAAATTTCCAATCCTCATTGATCTCAACACTTGTTGCAGACACTTTTGAAATACTTAAGCACAGCACTAAACAGACACTCAGCTTTTGAGTGAAAATAATCGTGTGTTTCACGTTATTGCTACATATCACATTTTGCATCATTCGATCTCCATATCGATATGATTTAATTCAATTTAAGTCCTTAAATAGCCATATTGACTATTTTGAAATATGCATGATTTTTTAATTGTTTAATCTGTTATGAATACTGCTAACCTATGAGCAATGCTGTCTTAAAACGGCGGGGAAATTGAACCAAGTCACTTCTCAATAAATTCCGCTATATAAAGTCTATGAACTAAGCGATACATATCGAATCGTCCACTTGGTCTAATTGTTGAATAAATTGTTCAGCTTGTGCCCAATACCCATATCCAGCAGCAGGATTAAGATGCCCCACTTCACCTAAACTCACCAATTGACTGCCCCATGTTTTTGCCATAGTCCGAACGGCCTGGTAACTGGCTAAATGGTCGTTGGTACTTGCAACAACAATGCTCGGAAAAGGCAAAATCTTGTTAGGTAAAGGATCCCATCCTTGCTGTTTTAGCATTGCAGAACTTGGATAGTTTTCAGGCCATTTGGCCGATAAATCGGGTGGTGTCACCAACAAAGCCCCTTGAATATTGTGTTGATACAGAGCTGCCCAGTGAACGGTCATTAATACCCCTGCACTATGTGCAACTAAAATCACAGCACCATCAATTTCTTCAAGTTGTGCTTGGATCGCTTTAACTCTTTTTATGCAGTTGAGCTTGTCTGTTTCCAACGGGGGGACGGATCGTACCTTGACCAGCCTTTGCTCTAATAAGGTTTGCCAATGTTCAGCAACATGGTCACGTAAACCTGGGATAATTAAAACGGTTGCCTTTATCTGGATTTTTTCCATTGATCTACCTTAAGTTTTCGCCAAATGAATGAAGATGAATTCTATAAATTGCTTATTCACAATACGGTTTAGTTGATCTTGGTGATGTACATTTGATGACAACTGCTTTTCATTTGATGACAAATGACTGCTCCAATAAAGCATTCGAGCATGGGGTTATAAAATTATAAGAGATTGATTTAATTGTTTTATTTTAAAATTCACTTATTTATTCATTAAAAATCTGAATATTATTAATGAAATGAGTGAGATTGCTTTAACCAATGCCAACTTTAATAATGGGGCCGTGTTTCAGAAAGGATCCGCTGAAACCCCAAAAAAGTGAACTACAAGGAAATTAAAATGAATCAAATTTGTAGAATAGCTGTGCCATTGGCATGTCTATTAACAACTCATTTATGTTATGCGGATTCTACAACCTCTAAACGCTGGGCTGTCAGTGCAGGCTGGATGCATGTCATGCCTCAAGGCAAAGCCAATTCAACACATGTAACAACCAGTGTTGTAGAAGGTGGCAGCTATGGCGTTGGATCATCATTATGGGGAAGTGATATTGCCAACTACGAAACCAATGCATCTGAAATTAAGGGAATGGGTGGGCTTTTATTAAATACTTTTATCAAAAATGGTAAAGCAGACCCCAATTATAAAGTTCCAGCAAGTCTGACCACCGGAGCCAGATCGGATATCACAGGTATTTCTGATTATACCGCTCAAGGTGGAATGGAAGTCGCGGATACCGATACATTGGGTTTAACTCTAAGCTACTTTGTAAATGATCATGTATCTCTTGAATTAGTCGGTGGTATCCCACCAAAAATTGATATTGATGGCGTAGGAGAAATTAGAGCTTCGGCACTTTCCACTGCCAATACTCCCGGAAAAGGCACACCACCGACCTATTTAAATGGTTTAAAACTGCTAAAAGATACCTTAATTACCGATCTTGATGCACATGGCAAAGTTGCAGAAGTAACTGCATGGACGCCTGCAGCAACAGTTAAATATCATTTTGGCGCTTCAGGACAAGATAAGTTCCGACCTTTTGTTGGCGCGGGTGTTGTATATGGTCATTTTAATAAGTTAAAGCTCAATGGCGGTGTAGAACAAGACCTTATTCAAGCAGGTTATATGATTGATAATATCCTCAATGATCGAGCGGGTGAAGCATTGCACGGTGGTCAAGGCAGTTCAACAGCGACACCAAAAGTTAAAGTTAAAACCAGTGATGCCTTTGCACCAGTACTCACAGCAGGATTTACCTTTGATTTAACCGATCGTTGGTTTACCACTGGATCTTTAAGTTATATGCCAAACTTTAATAATGTAGCAACTGTGACTGTCACAGATACATCGACAGGTACCCAATTGATCAAGTCCACGACAAAAATTGATTTAGATCCTTTGGTCACATATCTTGGGGTAGGCTATCGTTTTTAATTAAATGGATTGATTGTAGCCCTATATCTACCGACCATTTAATTTTAAAAATATTGTGTACTAAATATCTACAATCCGATATGAGTCGCAATGCCCCATCTAAAAGAATTAATGTGTAAGCAATATCCCTAAGTTGTGTCGCACATTAATACGTTTTAAAAGGCTGTTCTTTACTCAATAAAGTGCAGTCCTTTTAAAACACTCCTCTTTGTTAAACAAATTTGATACTCTATTTCAATCATCTCAATGTGTAATGAATTGAGATGCTTTTTAAAAAATTTTGATAAAATTATTGAGATTACACATACGCAAAAACTTTTTATAAATGCGTATTGGTACAGTCTTCAAACAGTGGTGTATTGACCAGGACGGTTAATGAAAAGACAAGGAGAGTGTAAATTGGTTCCTCTTGCACATACAGCGGTACTTAAGAATTATCTGGATGTAAGCCGACAATTAGACCTTAATCCATACCATTTATTATCTGATGCTGGAATTTATTCTGCTCAATTAAATGATTCAAAACAACGTATTTCCGTCGACAAAGTCATGACACTATTAGAGCAATCTGCTCAAATCAGTGGTTGTGAAGTGTTTGGTCTACATATGGCCGAACAACGTCAAATTGCTGATTTTGGTGAGCTAAGCCTATTATTAAGCTATCAACAGACGTTACGTGATGCCTTAAAAACAATTGTAAGATACCGAAATATCATCAATAACGCGCTTGAAATATATATAGAAGAAGTTGGAAAAACCGTGATTATTCGGGTAGAAGTGATTTCTGCTTCAGCAAAGTATAGTCGTCAAGCGATTGAATTGGCTTTGGGGATTACCCATCGTTTTTGTGCTGCATTATTAGCTCAAAAATGGCACCCATTAAGTATTCATTTTACCCACGATTCACCAAAAGACTTAACAGTGCATCAACGTGTTTTTGGAAGTTCACTTGAATTTGGTAGCGAGTTTAATGGTATTGTCTGCTCATCATCAGAGCTTGATAAAATCAATCCTCAAGCAAATACAGCAATGGCAAACCATGCACAGCGCTATCTCGATATCGACATCTTACAAAAAGACAATGAATCATCACTTATTTTTGATATCCGTAAAAGTATCTATCTGCTTTTACCGATGGGACGTGCCACAATTGATCAAGTCGCGCAGACCCATGAAGTCAATGTCAGAACGCTGCAACGGCGTCTAGAAGCTGCACATACAAATTTTAGTGAATTAATGAATGATGTCCGCAGAAATTTGGTATTTCGCTATTTAAGAAATATCAATTATTCACTGGCTCAAGTTTCAGATATTCTTGGTTACTCTATGCCAAGCTCTTTTACACGATGGTTTATCGGTCAATTTGGTATAACACCCAATGCTTGGCGTACCCACAATAAGGCTGAGATCATTGATGAAAATACGATATAAATTCAATCAAGGTACGACTAACTTGGTATTAACATCAAAACAATAATAAGAAAAGCCACTTAAAACAAAAGTTTTGCGTAAATCAACTTTAACGTTGTACCTTGCAAAACTTTTGTTAAATCAAAGCTCGACTAAAATAACCAATGCATCAGGCTGAGTACCAACAATACCAGAAAAACGCTTTCTCCAATCATCAGCAGGATCGGTTTAATACCCACCGTTGCTAACTCTTTTAATTGTGTTTTCATCCCTAGCGCACTAATCGAAATAATCAGACACCAACGAGATAATTCATTCATTCCAGTTTGAACAACTGTAGGTACCCATCCAGTACTATTTATACAGGCAAGAATTAAAAATCCTACTGCAAACCAAGGCAATAATGGCGGTCTTTTGCCCGTAGAGGGTACGCCTTGCATACGGGTAATCATGGCTGCACAGATGATCACAGGTAGAAGCATGGCAACTCGCATCAATTTCACCACTGTTGCAGTATCGCCTGTTTCTGTAGACATGCTATAACCTGCCCCCACCACTTGGGCGACATCATGGATGGTTGCACCTAAAAAAATCCCTGCATGTTGTGGTTTCAATTCCAACCATTGCGCAATCATGGGATAAACAATCATTGCTAAAGTTGAAAGTGCAGATACTCCAATGACGGTGAATAAGGTTGCTTTTTCTTTTTGTGGATGACTGGGTAAAGCTGCAGACAAGGCCAATGCTGCGGAAGCTCCACAGATCGCTGTCGCGCCACCAGTCAGCATACCGAAAAATTTATTAAACCCGAGCACTTTTGCTGCGATGACTGAAGCAAGAATGGTAATGACGACCAATGAAATGACCAAAACAATGGGCTGCCAACCTAGCGCAGTCATTTGCTCAAGGGTAATGCGCATTCCGAGTAAGGCGATCCCAAAACGCAGTACTTCTCGCGCAGTAAATTCGATACCCGCTTTACACTTTCCTTCTGTTGCAAGAAAGTTCACACCCATCCCGAGCAATAAAGCGAATAACATTACTGGTGCACCATAATGCTCAGATAAAAAGCAGGCCGCAGCGGCAACCACAGTACTAACAATAAATCCGGGCATAAACGCACTTAGCCGTGGCTGCCAAGCCATAGAATCTAATTTACTCATCTAGTGCTACTCCACAATCCAAACCAATAAAAACATTTTCTCCAATCACTTCTACTGGATATGATTGAACTTGTAGCTGTGTTGAATTGAGTAAATAACCATTTGACAAGTCAAAACGTAAACCATGTGCACAACATTGAATTACCTTGCCTTCTAATTTCCCATTGAGTAATGAGGCACCCTGATGCGGGCAACTGTCATTAATCGCATAAAATTGTTCAGCAATATTAAATAAAATTAGAGATCGGTCACCGATCATCAAAAAGGATCGATTGCCTAAAGTTGGGATTTTTTCTTGAGGAACTTGAAAACGCAAGCTCATACCATTTGTCCTTGTGTTTGAAGCGTTTCCAGCATTGCTTGATAAAGTGCACTTGCAGGTTGCGCTCCTGCCATTGCAAAACTTCCATCAAAAACAAAATATGGTACCCCTTTACCCCCTGTATCTGCTGAGATAAAAGGAACGAATGGTTTTGCTAAAATACCTTCAACCACCTCATCCGCAAAACCGCAATACATGGCTATTTTCTGCAATGTTGCTAACTCGCCTATATTTTCCGAATGATGAAAATAGGCTGTGAATAGCGCATCTAAAAATCGCTCACTTTGATCTGAATGATATACTTTTGAAATATTTGCAAAAAAATGATGTGCCATAGCTGTGTTTGGCATACGACGAATCCGATCAAAATCAATATCGACATTGACCGCTTTCGCGGCTTGACGAACTTGAGTTTGACGCATTCGAACGGCTGTTGAACTGCCTAATCGTTGTAAATAAAAGGCATCAAAAGGAACACCCACCAGTGGAATATGGGGTAAAAGCTGTACACCACGCCACTGGATATTGACCACAACATCTGGATCACTTTGTTTTAATTTTTGAATCGCAGTCTGTAAATGACGTTTTCCAATCAAACACCAAGGACAGATAAAATCAAAAAAAACTTCAATATTCATTTTACGCGTCATTACTGATTACCCATATTGCATGACTGTGCTTGTACTGTTTGACCTTGTCGTGCTGCTTGTGCATTAAATTTTTTAATATCATGGGCATAATGGCGTTTTGCATAGAAGAATACGGCAGCAGCCACAATGCTCATCAGAGGCATCAATTGAAAAGCATGGTGTAAACCAATCACGTCAGATAGCTTTCCAATTACTAAAGGTCCTAAAGCCAAGCCGAGAAAATTATTTGCCAAAGTTAATGTTGCAAATGCTGTGCTATGTACAGAATGATGTGTTAGGTTGGCAACCATTGCGCTGGATGGTCCATTGGTACCCAATGCGATAAACATCCCAATACAAATCATGATCAATTGAGCATTTCCGACAGACATGGCAAAAGCAATGGATAACAACACACAACCGATCAAACAAAATGCAATCGCTAAACTGACTTTTCGGTCTGGTCGATCTCGTCCTAAACGATCACATAACATCCCACATAAAATCGTGCCAACTGCACTACTGAGTACAACCATTGCCGCGACCAGCCCCGCTTTATCTGTCCCCAATCCGTAATATCGATTGAGATAACTGGGAAGCCAAACGATGACCGTGCCACCCACAAACAATTGCAAGCCACTGCCAATATAAGTGGCGATCACAGACCGACTTGAATAAATTGATCGTAAAGGACTTCTCGACTTCTCCTGTTTCTGTTGGGTCTTAATTTTGCCTTGAACGGTTCCTATCTTGTTTTCTTTAACCACAATAGGATATAAAAATGCCAGAATCAGCCCAAAGACTGCCATTCCACCAAATGCCCAACGCCAGCCAAAATGTTCAGCCATTACACCGCCTAAAGCCATGCCTAAGAATGAGCCAAACACACCACCTGCCATAAAAGCACTTGCTAAAGTTGCACGCATATCACGAGGAAAAACCGATACAACAACAGCAATCCCGACACTGCCATAGGCAGCTTCGCCAACACCCACCATAAATCGGGCAATAAACATATGTTGATAACTTTCAGCAATTGCACAGCCTAAGGTTGCCATACTCCATAACACGGCCATCAAAGTTAAGCTTTTTACTTTGCCAAAACGATCTGCCAAGATCGACAAAGGTAAGGTTAATAAACCCACCATCAAGGCCACAATTCCACTTAATAATCCAAGTTGGCTGTCTGTCAAAGCCCATTCACTTTTGATCAGTGGGAATACTGCATTTAAGACTTGCCGTGACATATAGTCAGAAATCAACAAACCAAATGTCAGTGCAAAAACCAACCATGCATATTTACGTGGAATGCCAACCGAAGTATCTACACCGTCCGCAGGACTTGAATATTGATGCGCATCCATACGTTCTCCTTGTGTTTTTATAATTTCTCATTCATTTTTGATGACTACGCGACTTCACAGTAACGTAATCATCTTTTTCTCACTGTTTGAATCAAAAATCCTTTTGGCTCAAATCATTATTTACGCTGTGGAACACCCTTTTGACCTGCTTTACGATTGGGCGCCATACCATTTTCCAACAAAGTTTCTTCAATCGTGTCGTATTGCACGCCAATACGATAAATTTCACGTGCTTCTTTACCTGATGCAACTTCACGACCTAATTCATGGGCAATACGCACGGTCTGTTGAATCTGCTGTACTGAAGAAAAACGCTGACCTTGATGATCAATAATGGTGTCTTCATTTCCGACACGTGCATGTAAGCCCATCGCCATTGACATAGTGTTAAACGGCAAAACATTTTTAAGTAAAGACTCTGAAGTTAATGTACAACCATCAGGTACACGATGAATAAAGTTAAAGAAGTTAAAAGGATTTGGCCCATCAAAACCACCACCAATTCCAATCCAGGTTAGATTCAACGGACCTTTATACAGCCCTTTACGCACCATACGTTCCAGCGTTTCTAAACCATGCATCCCAGTTAATTGGAAATGCGGTTGAATGCCATTTTCAGTTAAACGCTTTAAATGCTCTGCAACCCAAGCTGGACCTGCGGGTACTGTCATTTCTGCATAAGCTGCATGAATTGCTGGATGTGCCAAAGAAGTGCCTTCTAAATATTCAGGATAGAGCAACTCCATAATATTCATTTGAGTGGTATTGATCGCCACGGTTACTTGGTCTGGTTTTGGCATTAATTCAGCCAGCATATGACGCGTATCATCGCTTAACCAAATTGCAGCTTCACCTTCACTTTCTGGAGCAAAAGAAATTGATCCACCTACCTGAATGATCATATCAGGCACCGCTTCACGCACACCGGCAATGAGTTCATTAAACTTAGACAGACGTTTCGAACCTTTCCCATCTAGTTCTCGAACATGCAAATGGAGGACTGAAGCACCTGCTTCATAGCACTCTACCGCTTTTTGAATTTGTTCTTGCATGGTCACCGGGATATCTTCAGGAAAATCCTCAGGCATCCATTCAGGCCCATAAGGCGCTACCGTAATCACCACTTTGTCCATGTTTTCAGGGTGCAATGAGTCATCAAAGAATTGCATAAACATCTCCATATGTATTTTAAAATTAGGGTTTAGATAAAATCGTTAACTGCTACGCTTAATAAGTTGCATCACCAATAATGCTTGCCCGTTCCATTTTTCGATGACATGGTGGATAGTCCATTACGGCATAATGTTGTGTACTGCGGTTGTCCCAAATTGCGATACTATTCGGCTTCCAACTCCAACGAACTTGGTACTCAGGAATATAGGCTTGGGTAATTAAATAACGCAGTAAATCGGTTGCACCGGGGTTGGCATCTTGTCCAAAACGGACGTGTTCTTTGGTATGGTAATTACTAAAATGAGTGGTAAAGGCGTTGACATAAAGAATCTTCTCACCCGTTTCAGGATGCGTACGTACCACAGGATGTTCTGCATCGGGGAACTGTTCTTTTAATGCCAAACGTTTTTCAATCGGCATCATTGCGCCAAAACTGGCTTCAATACTGTGATAGGCGCGTAAATTTGCAATTTTTGTTTTGATTTCTACGGGTAGATTTTCATAGGCCATCACCATATTGGTCCACATGGTATCTCCACCCACTGTCGGACATTCAATACAACGTAGTACACAACCCATTGGCGGAACTTTGCGCCAGCTTGCATCGCTATGCCAAGCATTTTCATAACGATCAATTGGGCTCTCTGGGCTTTTATAAATTTGTACCAGCCCAGGATGCTCTGGATGACTTCCAACAGCAGGATGGCTTTCTAGTTGTCCAAAGCGCTCAGCAAATGCTACATGTTCTGCTCGGCTTAGGTTTTGATCTCTTAAAAATAAAACCCGATGCTTTAACAAATTCTGACGAATTTCAGTAAATAACCCATCATCGTCAATGGCATCTGCCAGATTGACCCCCAACAATTCTGCACCGATATTGCAACTTAATTGTTCAACTTGCATAAGATATCCCTTCAAATGACAAAAATTGATGATCCTGTGGTTTTACGTGCTTCTAGATCACGGTGAGCTTGAACTGCATCCTTGAGTTCATAGCGTTGATTGATTTCAATTTTGATGCGTCCATGTCGGACGTGGTCAAATAGTTCATTGGCAAGTTCTTGTTTTTCTATAGGATCAGCAATGAAATCTGCCAGTGCTGGGCGGGTCATATAGAGAGAGCCTTTCATTGCCAACAAGACGGGGTTAAATTCTGGAATTGCACCAGAAGCAGTCCCCACACAAACCAATAAGCCACGGCGTTTTAATGAATCAAGCGATGCCATAAACGTGTCTTTACCGACACTATCAAAAACCACATTCACACCAACCCCATCGGTTAATTCGCGTACTCGTTCTGCAACATTTTCATAACCATAATTAATGACGTGATCACAGCCATGTGCACGAGCAATTTGCGCTTTTTCTTCTGAAGAGGTTGTACCAATCACAGTTAAACCGAGTAACTTTGCCCATTGAGAAACAATCAAGCCCACACCACCAGCGGCAGCATGTAATAAAATGGTGTCCCCTTTTTTAAAGTCATAAATACGACGCATTAAATAAGCAGAGGTTAAACCCCGCATGGTCATTGCTGCGGCTGTTTCACAAGAAATTTCTTCAGGTAGTTTGATTAATACATCAGCTGAGATTAGACGTGCAGTGCTATAAGCACCTAACGTATTTAAAAAACCGGTATAAGTGACTCGATCACCCACTTGAATGTGAGCTACACCCTCACCTACGGCTTCGACTACACCAGACGCTTCTACGCCCATCCCGTTTGGCAGTGGAATCTTATATGTGCCGTCACGAAAATAAGTGTCAGCATAATTTAATCCAACTGCCACATGACGCAGACGCACTTGCCCTGCTGCTGGTTCACCAACATCGATGTCTTCATATTGCAAAACATCTGGTGTTCCTGTTTCATAAAACCGTATTGCTTTATTCAATGCCATTTCCCTATCCATGCCGTATTTTTATCAATATTTAAAAATCATGATTAAAACTACAACACAGCAGCTGCAGCTCACTTTACATAAGACGACACTGACTTAGCATTTTACGACACGCTTGTTTTTAAAATTGTAAGCTAGTTTAGTAAGGCACTGTTTTGAGTTATTTTAGGGATTTGAATAAATTTTATAGTTTATCTTGAGTCGATTTTCTATCCCAAATTTTAATGTGTTCTATCTATAGGTATAATGAAGTTTCAAAAAAAGCCATTAAAATAATTATAGGTTTAGGATATTGAACCAACCCTCTTTATAATAGATTGCTAAGTCAAAATACTTAGTAAAATTCTAAAAATAGTTTTCTCATTTTAGAGGTTTATTTTATGCATAATCAATTGATCAAAATAACCTTATTTTTTGCTTTATGCTCTTCACCATTTGCACTTGCAGAAATCCCCAAAGAGCTGCTTTATCAAACCCCTCAAAATATTGATTCAGCACAACTCGCAACAATTCAAGGTTTCCAAGAAACGAGCACCCCTTTAAAGTTCATAAAAGCTCGTATTTATATTAATCAAATCAATGGCAAAGCCACATTAAACCAATCAAAAGACTGGAATAAAATCTATTCCATTCTACCTACACAGATAACCGTTCGCTTCACCTTTGATGCTCAGCAATTATTTTCTTCAGCTGAGCTGAATTTTACTGCTCAAACAGGGCAAAAATATCAAATCAAAACCAATCAAGCGGATAAAAACAGCCATAAACAAGGCATTCAGTTTTGGATTGAAAATTTAACTACCGGTGAAGCAGTCACAGATAAGCAATTTGCTCATACAGTAGTAAATCAACCTCAACAAATTTATATGCCTGTCATTATTAATAAATAGAGGGATTGAATATGCATCTATTTTTTAAAATCTCAATTCTAAGTGTACCGATCATTTTTACTGCTTGTATCAGTACATCCAAGAATACACCTGCTATTGAATACTATTCTCCACCTCAAGCATCATCACAAACAGCAACCATCATTGGTGATCTCTATGATCGTAAATATTTAGCAGACACGATTGCTTTTGTCTTTGCAGTAGATAAAAAGAAAGTAGAAAATGGCTATCATCAGCTCAAAGAGCCTTTAATTCTGCACGCTGGTGAACATGATTTACAAATTTGGTGTGGTCAAGGTTCTTATAACTATACAAATTTAGTCAAAGTCCATATTGAACCAAATAAAAGATACCAAGTCGGTTATGAATTAAATCCAAATAAACAAGAAGGTTGTGTATTTTGGATTAATGATTTGGAAACAAAGAAACCTGTGACTGAACTTGTAAATGGCGTGGGATTATGGCGAGCTAACGCTATTACTAATCTGCCAATTCAAACGTTTTTAGAACCAAGGCCTGATACTGATCAAGGATATACGGTGGTGCCTATTAGAATTATCAATAAAATGGGCAGTCATTAAAAATGATCTGGGCAGCTGATCATCATGTTAGCTGCCCAGGTTTTCAGATATATAACATTCAAAATGCATGATTTTTCAACCGACGTCAGATGATGAAGCGTCGATATTTTATTTACCGCATTTGCCCTTTTCTGCCAGTTTTAGTTTTTGTATCGCTTTTTGACCTTGTGCATTATCCACCAATTTCAGTCCAGCGCCACCGACCAGCAAACCTGGTTTGATATATTGTTTGATAAAATAATTCTCTCCACTCTTTGCTTGAAGTTTAAGGTCATTTGGTGAAAACTCAGATTCAGTTGAAATGGTATATTCCTGACCACTAGCAACTTCTTCATGGAAGAAAATATTAGGGGCTGTTTCACCAATACAACGACCATTGATTTTAATGTCTTTTTTAATTGCCGTACCCAATCCACCAGCACGGTAGATATACAACCCAGATTTACCCTGTTCAGGCTGTTTAAACTGTTTTGAAGTAGCACTCAGTTCCTTATTAGCAAGGGGAACTGATGCACAGCCTGTAAAAAGAAATACTGTTGTTATCATAGCAAGTAAGGTTTTATTCATTTTCTTAGTACTCCACATCTATAATAAAAATGGATGAACAGATAAGCTTTTTATCATTTTAGAATAGTCAAGCTTAGGCTATTTTGAATACATTGATTGTAGTAACGGGAAGTCCTATCAGCTAAGACTGATATGTTAATTGAACCCATGACTACAATCATGAAAGCACAGAAATTAAACTAAAAGAATTGGGTCTTACTCCATTCAAAACCCAATCCCTTTTTGGCTAATCTAACCAAAATTTGGTTGATTAGGTTCAAATATCTAGATCTTTATTTTTAGGCCAACCATCAGGCCATTCTAATACTTGTATAAACTCCAGCCGAATGTCACTGGTAATTCTAAATAAATAATCACCTCTAGGTAGTTTTACTATACATCCAGGACCCGCTGTTACTTCTTCTTTTGTTTCTTCATTGATAAAAATGATTGTACCTTGCTGAATATAATAAGTCGTATAACCAGCCGTCTTAGCCCAAAAACCATTTATACTATTGGCAGGATCCCAGTGATTGTATTGAACTCTATAAACCTTCAATGGGTCATATATTTTTTTTACATTTTCTAATGTTAGTGGCTCATCTGTTAAATCGTTCCATTTTTTTAAATTTAGCATCTACAAGATCCTCATGATTAATATATTTTAATATTGTTGTTTTTAAATTCTGCCTCAGCAATCGATATTTAAATAGTTCTGCCATATAAAAGTTAAAAAAGAATTTTCAATTGAAATTCCTCTAAAAGCTCATCTTCTATCACTTCAAAAGATTTGATTTTTGCAGCATTTGTTTGCATAAGCGGGTGATTAACTTCAATTTCATCCAGTCCATCTAATAATCTCAGTTTATTAATAACATGAATCTCTAAAGGTATTATTGTAAATGGAGCACATACCAGCTTTGGTGGAAATTTACGCTTGTCATTATCTATAAGTTCTTCACAATGTAGGTCGCAAATTTTCATAAGGGTTTCAGCAACATTTGGACCAGATTCATTCCAATGATCAATCAAAAATTTAAATTCTCCTTTTAAATCTAAATCAATCAAAGGTAACTCTTTTGACCATTTTGAATAAACCCATAATGAAAAATAATCATAACTATTTGGAAAATCTTGAATTATTTTTTGCTCCAAACAAAATGAAACAAATTTAGCCAACTTTTTAGCTAAATTAAAATTTTCTGTTAATATTGCCCAAAATAGAAGTGCAGAAATTTCCGAATAGTGCTTCTTAAAACGATGTATTTTCATTCTATCATGTGAGTTTTTTTTAAATTTCATCAATTCTGATTCATTACACGCTTCCATATACATAAAAGCCAAATTTAAATCTCTTAAAGCATCAGAATTTAGAAAATCATTTTCTATTGCATAAAAAGCTCGTTGAGCATAAAAAGATCCCATGATACGTATTAGCTCAGTAACAAATAGGTCATCTTCGTATATTGCTTTTTTCACATCGAACTCATTTGAATGAAGTGAATCATTTAAATCTTGAATTTGATATGATTTATAAGCTTTTATATGTCTTTTTAATTCATTTAATGCTTTCATTTTCTATCCCAAGCCGAAACACGAATTACTCCATTTTTTAAATCAATTGAGTTTTTTAGCCTAGACCTAAAAATTAAAATCAAGTTTTTTCACATGGGCAGTCATTAAAAATGATCTGGGCAGTAAATCATCATGTAGGCTGCCCAGATTTTCAAATATATAACATTCAAAATGCATGAATTTTTCAATCGATGCCATATGATGAAGCATCGGTATTTTATTTACCGCATTTGCCCTTTTCTGCCAGTTTTAGTTTTTGTATCGCTTTTTGACCTTGTGCATTATCTACCAATTTCAGTCCAGCTCCACCGACCAGCAAACCTGGTTTGATATACTGTTTGATAAAATAATTCTCTCCACTCTTTGCTTGAAGTTTAAGGTCATTTGGTGAAAACTCTGATTCAGTTGAAATGGTATATTCCTGACCACTAGCAACTTCTTCATGGAAGAAAATATTAGGGGCTGTTTCACCAATACAACGACCATTGATTTTAATGTCTTTTTTAATTGCCGTACCCAATCCACCAGCACGGTAGATATACAACCCAGATTTACCCTGTTCAGGCTGTTTAAACTGTTTTGAAGTAGCACTCAGTTCCTGATTAGCAAGTGGAACTGATGCACAGCCTGTAAAAAGAAATACTGTTGCTATCATAGCAAGTAAGGTTTTATTCATATTCTTAGTACTCCACATCTATAATAAAAATGGATGAACAAATAAGCTTTTTATCATTTTAGAATAGTCAAGCTTAGGCTATTTTAAATACATTGATTTACATCTAGTTAAAGCCAATCGAACAGCTATGCCTATTTCTTCAAGACTTGAATCACTTGAAATCTGGACTCGGTTGGATTCATCTATGCCTTCACTATCCCAAGCTTCAGGTTTTTCCTGTCTAGATGGATCAATAAAAATTACACCATTCTGCTCAATTACAGTTAAGGAAAACATAGGTCGAAATAACTTAGCTTTACTTTTAAAACCCACAAACTCTTGTAAACGGTTAACCCAACCTTTATATCGCTCGATTGATTGCTTGTAATCAAATAACTCCATATCATCTACTGGTAACACTCTGCGGCTTGCTTCGAGGCAATCACGCAATGCATTCTCTATCTGTACATTATCTATGCTTGCATCTAGTAAATACTCTTTCCCTTTGTTATCGAGAATAAAACTACGTTTTCCAGATAAAGTATTAATTGCCATAATAAAATCATTGGCTTTAATACTGCTAGTCTTGAAAGAAAAATCATCTGGGTTAAAGATTTTGTTATCCATATTAATTTATCACCCTCAGTAATAATTTTAAATCAACTTAATATCTATAAACAATATTGTTAAATAAACATTTTTCATTCATCTTAATAATTTAACAACCATTATAAATCAAGCTTTTTCCAAAACTAAAACCAATATATAAACTCTAATAAAAATTAAAATAAACAATTATTATAATCATAATGGTATTCCTCATATTCATCTAGACTCCAAATGTGACCATCAACTTTATCCACATAAATAACCCCACCGACTTTCTCTTCAGGATCATTAGTTATTTCAAAACCCCAATACAATGGTGATGATAGCTTAAACATAAAGTTAATATCATAATTTTTTTTATTCGCATAGTTTCTTGCATAAAAAATACCATCACCTTCAGAAATATTTTTATTATCTCTATATTCTATAGGAACATTATAACACTCAATACCTCTTTTTTTAAACTCGACAACAAATGTAATAAGCTTTATTCTTTTTACATTTACATTAACAAAACCCTCATAGACACTTTCAGGTTTATAATTAAAATCCTTATCAAAAATTGAAAGAAATTTAAGTTCATCATGTACTATCAAATGAGGGACAAACAAATCACATATTTTTTGCATAATAAAATCCAAATTTAAAATCTCTGAACAACAACACCTTTTCCAGTCATTACTGATTGTAATGCACCCACTGGGACTGAATAAGAACTACCTGTACCTGCTGGCCAAGGATCTCTGATATAAACCTGCCCATTCTTAACAGCATCAACGACAATCGCATGATATCCTCCTGTTTCAGTCCTTACATTTAAAATCACAGCAGCACCTTTTTGGGTAGCAGTCTGAATTGATTCTAAAGAAAGATTAGTTGAGTAGGATGCAGTCCCTCGAAAACCTAGTGCTTTTAATCCACTTGGTATGTTAGCTAAAATAGTACCATCATCCGCTGTTTTTATAGCACTTCTTATAAAAGCTTCAGGTATGTCATATAGACCAGCTGCCATTTTACAGCTAGCTGCTGCACATGATGAATTATTTAATTGCCCCAATAAAGTATTTGTTTCTGGAGTATAAGTTCCACGATTGATCATCGAGAATAAGCCTTCACCATTTCCAGACTTTATAAATTCATTAACAAATTTAATTTCTTCAGTAGTTTTAGCTATTCTTACTGTGCCATTTTTTATAATTACCTTTGTTCCATTGATTACATATCCTGTTGCTGCGACTCCTAATTTCCCACTTGTAACAACTACTTTTGGTAATGCTGCAACGCCAGTTAACATTTGAACAATATCCATTGTATACTTTGCATCCACCATGGCGCGTCCAAAAGTGTCATTATTCATACTCATAAGTGCATCTAAATCTTGAAATTCCTTATGATTGTTAATTAACCCTAACTTTAATAAAACTAATGGCTCCTCAGAGTTTGCAAGTATTTTTATCCCCTCTATCATTTTTGCTCTTTCTTCAGAATTTACAAAAGGTAATCCTAATTGTCCTAATGAGAGAAATGCACCCACTGTACCGCCAGCTGCTTTTTGTGCGCTATCTCTAAAAAGCTTTTTAAGATCATCGGCAAGTGCATTATTCTGAACTGCTATTGTTGCTGTATTTACTGCAGTATTCACATCGTAACCAAGTGCTGCTGCTGTTGATCCAGCAATTAGGTTACTCAAATTTTTAATTTTTCACTCTCACTTAATTCAAAAGAATATTTCCCATTCTTTAAATTTTCTGCAACAATTTCTCCCATCGCTGCACCAATAGCTCCAGCTTCACATTCTTTTTTTGATATTTTTGCTGCTACACACCCTGATACTGCATGCAAAATCTTAGTAACTACATAATTCATATCTAATGAATTACCAACTCTCAGATCGTGTATTTGGCCTGCTGCTTTTGCTTGTAAAGAGTTTGATAAAGCATTGAGTAGAATTTTTTCTAAATCTATTTGACTCAAATCACCATTTATTGAAGCCTCAATAACACTACTTGTTAAAGCAGTAATAGTATTTGCATAAATTTTATCGACTATGTCAGTAGAATTCGTAGGTAAGTTTAAAGTTTTACTCACGCTATCCAATATCCCAGCGGTAACAACAGATGTTGCTAAACTTTTAATGTATTCTTTAGAACCTAACTCTTTAAGTGTTTTACTCAAATCTCCTTTATTGTTTATTAAGCTCAATGAAGTTTGAGTTGCAAGTGAAGTCAAAGCAGCATTAACCATCGCCCCTACCGCTGTATAAGTTGTCACACCTGAAGCTGTTGTTGTCGCTAAAGTTATTCCGCCAAATGTGATAGACCCGCCTCCAGCGGTAGTCGTTCCGATTACTGCAGTACCTGCTCCATAGGTAACTATTGCTACAATGAGCACAATAATAGCTGCCGCTGCTCCTGTTAAACCTTGAGATTTATAATCCCAAACCTGTTGAGCAAGAATGACTTTATTCCAATCCACATCATTACGGTTTACAAAGTCTTTTAAATATTCATTCCCTGGTTGGTTTGCCAGTTTTAAAATTTCATCTCGAATTTGTACTTTATTTTGGTCTTTTTCGCCTACTGGTATTTGAACGCTAATACCGCCATCAGCTTGGAAAGTTGGAGCGGTTGGTCCATTAAAACTTGGCAATTGTGCAGTTTCAGTGATGGAACCTTTATCTTGCGTAGACTGCCAAACTACAGAGTTCTTTTCTTTTTTTACAACATCTTCAATTCTTGTTATTGCAGGTGCGATAAAAATTTTCCCACCAGACTCAATTTCTGCACCTCTTAAATATTTAAACTCTGTACCTACAAGTTCCATATCAAAACCCGACTTGACGCCGATATAATTAGCTTTTAATGTTGCTGGAATTTGTGACACTTGGGAGCGAGTAGAATTGGTTTTTGAACGATTGTACTTAATTCCTGCAAATGAGGACTTCTTGGTGATGTCTTCCCTGCTTATTGAAATATTATTCGCAGTATAAAAGTTAATATTTCCACCTGATCGTATAGAAATATTTCCTTCCGCATTAAATTTACCTGAATAAATATCTATACTATTATTGGGATTATTAATCTCTTTACTTTCTATAGAAATATTTTTTGCTTGTATTTCAACTGATGCAGCATCAATATTATCATTTTCGATTTTCGTGGTGATATATTTTTTCTTTAAACCACCCCATGATTTTCTCTTTTGGGTCGTCGTTCTACGATCATAGTTTTGTTCTATAGCTGCATCAAAAAGAATGTTTTTAAACGACTCTATCTTAACGTTACCATTTTGCGAAACAATACCTGTTGCTTGTAAGACCAAGTTATCTTTGAAAGTTTTGCCAACGGTTCTTAGATCTACACCATTAAAACCATTAAGAACAGTCGGATTAACTAAAGTTTTAAAACTATAATTTGCATCATATTCATTGCCTTTATCATAGAAATCTTGTGTTCCATCTATAATAATACTCGCATCAAAGCTTTTCGGTTGACCACCCACACCTTGTGTAGCTGTTGCAGTATAAGTCTGATCTAGAGGTCCTTGCGCCTCTATGTCGATTGTTCCGGCCTTAGCTGTTAACTCAGAGCCACTAATTGAAATTCCCTTTTTAGATTTTAGTGAAATGTTGCCTGAGTTACTTGTTATATTGCTGCCTGTATGACTATAGCCGCTATTATCAGTGAATAGATCAGGATATTTATCATCCGTTTTAAATTTATAAACTTGATCTAAAGGCAAGAATTGATCCGTAAATAAATTTGTAAAATTCGTTATTCCTTCTCCCCCTCCAAATGTTATTTTATTAATTGCTGCAACTGGATACTTTTTAAAAAATTCTTTTTCTGCAAGATAAAATGAACCATCGCTTTTTCTGTATTGTATTTTTAAATTTTCATAAGCATCTAAAAACTCCCTTGAATTAAAAAGTGTTTCTCTATTTTGAAAAGTGTTTTTTACTGCATCAATTTTCAAATTGCCTTGTGATGATATTATTTCAATATTTTTTTCAGCATTGATTTTTGCTGCTTCAATACTGACACTATTTCCTTCTAGTTTCATTCCCCCTTTATTGCTAATCAATGAAACCAAGCTTTCTGATCCTCGGCCTTTTCTCCCACCTTGACTTTCTACAACTAAGTCTCCTTTTTTAGATACAAGCTCTAGATCACCAAAAGCGTTGATATTTATAGTTGGAGTTAACTTCAGTGTTTCTTCAGTTTGTATTGATAAATTGCCATTTAATTTATTTAAATCAGCATCATTTTTTAAAATATCTGTACTCGTCGTTTTAAAGGAAACTGTACTATTTTCATTTATTTTCTTAGCTTCGACTAATATTGCGCCACCATTATAATTGGTTTCAGATGCGCTATGTACTCCATCACTGACTAAAGAAAGAATACCTTTGGCATTAAAATTTGAGTCATTTGAAGAAATTAAACCTTTAGATTTTACAGCGATATGACGATCTGAGTTAACATTTAGACGATTTGAATAAATTCCATCTGAAAAAAACTCAATATTTTTATCTGACTTTAGAGTTGAATTTTCAAAATAAATATCCTCCACAGCTTCAATATTTATTTTTCCTCCTATTGTATTAACAGATGTATTTTTTAAGCTTGAACCTGTATTACTTTTTAAATAAAATCCTTTCGATGAAACTTCACTATCTATTAACCCATTACCTCCACCTCCTTCACTAACTAAAGAAACCATACCATTTGCATTATATTTTGAACGCTCTGTTACAGTTAAGTCTTTAGATTGTAAAGCAATATTTTGACCTGAATTTACATCCAAACCTCTTGAGTTAATATCATTTGAAATGATTTCAATATTTTTTTCTGACTTTAGATTTGAGTTTAAAAGATTAGCCCATCCTAAAGCCTCAACATTTATTCCTCCTCCAATAGTATTAATGGATATATAATTCATATTAAGGTCTTTATTGCTTTTTAAATAAAGTCCTTTTGATGAAATTTTACTATAATCTTTTGTTGGAAATGGCCAAAGAACTTTTCTTCCCCAAAATTCCACTTCCACTAAAGCCGAACTAAATTGTTCTTTTAAATCAATACCATTCCCTCCATAAATTTGAATATCACCATTTTTAGCGTTTATATTTGTATTCTCAAGACTAATTTTCCCTAAGTCAGAGGAAACTAAATTTACACCATTGAGTCCTGTTAGAACATTTTTTGTATATGTTTCTACAGCAATATCAGGGGCTCTTTTATCATAGGTTATCTCTTTTTTTGGTACTAAATTTAAATCAAGTTTTGACTGAATGCTAAGCGTTCCTTGCTTAGAATTTATATCAATATTTTTTCCATTTAAAGTTCCATTAGAAGTAAGATTAATATCACCTTGATTAGCCGATATTTTTGAATTTTCAATATTTAAATCATTTTTAGCTTGAATATAAATATCGTTAACACTTGAAAAATTTCCAGAGTCTTGAATCCTAATATTATTATCAGCAACCAATTGAATACTACCATTGACCCCAATATTCATATTACTATCAAGATTGATATTCTTCGCATCAATGTAAAGATTACCACCTTGACCAAAATTCTGGACATTGCTACTGTTCTTAAAATTGACGTCACCCTTGGCACTGACAGAAATAATGTTTGGATTGTCTACCCCATTCTTTTCTAATCGAGCACGATCAAAAGTAATGTTTCGGCCCGATTCCAAAAGTAAATTACCATTACTGATCATCGACCCACTACTGACTATATCTGCACCCTCACCGGTACTGATACTCAATAGACTGCCCTGCGGATTTGTATTTTTTAGCGTCCCCGTATTTTCAATTTTACCTGCGCTGGTAATGACTAAAGTTTGTGGTGACTGAATGGTGCCAGCATTTCTCACACCTAAACCTTTATCTGTGCCAATGATAAAAATATTATTGGCATACATACCACCCAATGCTTTTACATCAAGTGCAAATGTTGGAGTCGTGCTGTTTACTTGATTTGGTGTAATTGTACTTAAGTCATTACTCACCGTATTTGATCCCGTAATGACTTGTAAGGTTTGATTGGCATGCACTTGAGCATTGAGTTCGACAGCCTTTGCATAGATATCAACATAGTCTGCATTATTGTTAATACCACCCAGCCCTAAGTTGTTTCCAGTTGAGCTAACATTGACTTTTCCCTGATCCACCACAAACTGTTGAATACTTCCATCAGGATTTAGCTGTATTTTACCTGTGGTGAAAATTGCCTTATTGGCATTAATAAAACCACCACCTTGAATATTAATTCCAGATGGATTGGCAATAATCACATCTGCACGTTGTCCAGCAACCTCTAGATTTCCCTTGAATTGCGATGCTGCGGACGAGTTCACCTCATTGAGAATCACTCTTGCTTCACCGATTTGCAGATACGGATTAGCCCCTACATTGCCAACAATCACTGAACCAGCACCATTACGACTGTTATTTAATACAACGCCTGGTTGTAATACATCAAATTGATTATAAACATTATGCGATACGCCATTTTTAGGTGTTTGAATATTAACAACAGGCACATTTTGGCCTTGTTGATTACGCCCAACACCTATGCTGGCTTTTTGTGAAGCTTGAGCATTCGGGGCAACTTGTATTTGCGCATAGACAGGAGCAAGTGACGTAAACAAACTCATCGATGCAACTAAGCCTTTTACTTGCCACGTTTGATGAAAAGGTGTGTGATCTGATTTTTCTGCCCGATTTAAGTTAGTACTTTGTCCTGCAGTCTTTGTCTGGCTTTTGATATTTTCAGCCACAGCAATAAACATATTTTTTGCTTTACTAAAAATAATGCGATAACAATTTTTATTCATTTTTTTATTCCCTTTTGCTTAGTAGGAAAAATTTAAGTTAAAGCCCATCACCCACTCTTTGCTAATGCGATTAGGGGCTTCTATTCCACGACCCACAAAGGTATCTAAATACGTACCTTTAAAATAACTACGTGTACCAAATACACTCCCGATGAGATGACGCTGGCCAGAATAACTATTCCGTCCATTGACCCATCCCTGATCTATCCCTGCATAAAACTGAGTCGCAGGAATAGGTGAATTCCAGCTAAATTCTTGTTGTAAATAATGACCGTTATCCCCAGACAGCATGACATCGCTATCAAAGCCTCGGACGCTATAACGTCCACCAATATAAAAACGGTCTTGAGGAACTAAAATTTTAGGTGCAAATTGCCCACGCCAATTTAAGCGGTATTGGACAGGGTGATTTAAAATGGTGAAAGGTTTCGAATAACGGAGATCAGCACTCCACAGTGGAGCACGAGCATATCCTTCTACTGGTAAAGGACGCCCCAAAATATCTACAATTCTTTCTTCTGGCGCAGATTGGGCATTCAATGCGCCTGTTCCGCGTCGATAATCAAGATTCAAATCTAGTAATGCATTGCCAATATATTGTCGATGCTGAATACCCGCATTCCATCCAGCAGTTTTTCTACGTTGTACACCTACTTCAATATTTTCGATAAAATTTTGATTTTCTTTATGGTAACCCTTGGTATAAATACTGGTTTTATAATCTGTACCACGACCAATCATGCGTGAAAGTGTCAGATGACTCTGTTTGGTTTTTCCACTATATAAAATCGGCGCATTAAAACCGGCGATCTTTTGTTCATATTTATATTCATTATGGGTTGCAGTTAACTCATAATTTCGAAATGGGATTGAATAGTGAATATAAAAGCTTTGATTAAAGTCTTCGTTCCAATCGTCCAATGAATGACTTAAATTGATATTGAGTGCATCATTCAAATGCAAAGGATTGTTTAAACTAATCCCTAAACTACCGATATATTCTCCTGTATTTTTTGAACCTGAATTATCAACACCCAAGCTAAATCCTAATTTTTTATAAGGCCTAGATGTTACGATAAGATCACTATAACCAACGAGTTCTGTAGCATCTTGAGCTACAGCGGGCTGTATCTGGATATCCACATCTCTGTTTGAAACTCGTTTTAAATTTTCTAAACCTTGATCAATTTTTTTAAGATTTAAAATTTCATTATTTTTTAAAGGTACAGCATTGAATATCTCTATTTTATTTACAGATTTGTCCTTAGAGATATTTTGATGAATTCGTCCTACATGTATATTTAAAACTAAATTGCCTTGAGTTAAATCTTGTGGGTTGACTACAATTTGGGTGGTAATCAATCCCTTTTTGATCAGCTCATTTTGCGCATATTTCACTAGATTCTGTAGGCTTTGAGTGCCAATACATTGCCTTATAACAAAATTAGGCTGATTTAAGTCATAGAACAAACCATTGAAAATATTTTGATTTTTACTTTGTGTTGGATCATTTATGATGAAGTGGAGTTGTTTTATTTTAAAGCATGGCTTTTCGAGAACAACAACATGCTCACGACCCAGTTTTTCGGTTTTTTGTTTTGGAGTTAATAATATATTTTCATCATTTAACTTTTTTTCAAGCTCATTTAAACGTTGATCTTGACGAATAATTTCAGGAGTTAAATCCACAATACCTGATCTCGATGGTATATCTGCGGCATATAAGCAAAGTGGATAAGCCGAAATTATAGATAAAAAATATATTTTTTTAAGTTTTTGATTTGCCATAATAATCATTAATAACATTCAAAGTTAAAAAAACAGACTATTAAATATACAATTATACAGAAAAAATTAACAATACTTAAGAGTTAAATTAGACAAACTAAACAGTTGCTAGATAAAAACATATTGAATTAATTAAGTATTTTTTATAATCAATAGTTTAAAACATACTCTATGTTTTATTTCTATACCGCTCCTTTTATTCATTTTTATTACAGCAACGCGAAGCCCTAAGCTATGTTTGAAACTGTTGTATTCGAAATAAAAAGCTAAATTTCAGTTCTTATTTTTATGATCATTTGCGTCACTTTATGTCGTCAAATAATTGTATTTCTATTAAAAATCGTTAATAAATTACTTTTCAATCAGAAAGATTTTTTATGAAACTTAACATCAAGCTGTATTTTCAATATTTGTATAGTGAAATGCTTTTAGCCGTTCTTTCTTCTGCCATGATTATCTTTCTTACATATTGGTTAGATGGGGATAATGGTGTGATAAAAATATTTGATAGTGCCAATGAAATGTTCGAATTTTCATGGATGCTTGCCTTAGGAACATTATTCCTAATCAGTTTGATATTGCTGGTAATCACTCATTTATTTAATTTAAAGCATAAATTTGTGATTAGAAAAACTGCACATGGTTTATATGACTTTGGATTAAGCCTATTGCGTATTGGCGGGGGATATCTTGTTGTATTTCCATTGTTGTATTTATTTGTTGAAGGATATATAACTAAATTGTTGGGCTTTTTCTTAGTTGGTTTTATAGCATTAGCTGAGTCAGCATTCTTTTCATGGTTTAGAGATTCAACTGAAGCCCGTCCTCAAAGGCCTATTCAAGAACGGAAATAGAATGTAATTTTTTACATTCCTCCTGCTGACACTCTAAAGAAAAGTACGCTTATTTGTATTTCTTAAAATAATTAATTAGGTCAATAAATACAGAAATTCCAACTTGTATTCAAATCAATCTATACCAATTTTAAATTTTTTAAAATCAATAATATTAGCAATTAAAATCAAGAATAAATATTGTACAACTCACGTTACTTAATAAATTGACTGAGATAGCTCGTCTACCGACTTAGCACCAAAACTTAGCTAACTTAGAAAATATTTAATCCACAAGCATCTAATTATTAAAGGCATACACAATACCATTGGATCAAAGATAGAACTAAAACAGCTTATTTCTATGATTATAATTCACAAACTTTAATGATTTTCCTCAGCTACTTTGCTCATAAAATCTGTTAAAGGCATTGGACATCCCCATAGGTAGCCTTGAAATTCAGTACAACCATTTTCTTGAAAGCGATTAAATTGCTCAACGGTCTCAATCCCCTCTGCTAAAACACGCAGGTTTAAATCAAGGCCAATTTTAACAATCCCATAGACCAATTTATTACACCGCTCATCTTCTAAAGCCGCTTGCACAAAACTCTGATCAATTTTGATTTGGCTAATGGGCATTTTCTGCAAATAGCTTAATGATGAATAGCCAGTACCAAAATCATCTAAAGAAAGCTGAATGCCATTTTTATGTAGAAAACCCATTTTTTCTATAACACTTTCAATATTATTTAACGCAACCCTTTCAGTTATTTCTAATATAAGTTGGGATGGAAACACTGCATTTTTCTGCACCATGGAAGTAACGATTTGCTCAAAATTCTCTTGCATGAAATGATCAGCACTTATATTGACTGAAAGTGTAAGATCTTTTGTAGATTCATTTTTACGCCAGTCTTGTAATACTTTACTTGCCTGAATCAGTATCCAATCTCCAATTTTAGGCATTAACTCCAAAGTTTCCGCTACAGGAATAAAATCTTTCGCAGGGATATAGCCAAGTGTCGGGTGACACCAACGTAACAAAATTTCAGCGCCTATAATTTTTTCAGAAGAATTTACTTGAGGTTGATAAAAGAGCTCAAACTGTTGTTTTGAAAGCGCTAAACGTAGATCCTGCACCAACTTGTTTTCAATTTGCAACTCCAATTGCATCACAAAAATTGAGATACAAATCATTAAAGTGGCAACGGATATTGCAATCCAACCACCATAAGCTCGAATGCTTTCAGCTAAAGGTATTGCTCCATCTAAAGTAAACGCACTCCCGCTAAAAAAGATAAAAGCGGCAATGGATAAGATAATTAAAATCAGTTGTAACGCATTGGGATCTCTTCGATAATTCAAATATCCCAATATGGCTCCTGCTGGAAGAAATAAATGCGCAACTCTGGGGTGGTCTATTGTAGCGACATCAAATATTAAGCAAAAAACCACAGGAAAAACAAAGAGGACAATTTGTGAAACCAATATGCCCGCTGAAATCCGATGTATATAAATCAAAAATAAGCTGAAGATAGACATTGCTGTAAAAAAAATATCAATACAAACAATGAACCACATCTCAGCAAAGCTAAAATATATTGTCCAAAATAGGCAAAATGCGATACAGATAACAATGTTTGCTTTAGCTGCAATCGTTATTTGTTGGTTTTTTATGGCGTTGAAATGTTTGTTTTGGTTTTTTAAATAGGATAAAACGACCATAAATACCCCCATTACAAATATTTATTGATCAAGTATCCGCATTGTTTTATACACAATTTCAGAATCACATCAATAAACACTAAGCTATTAAAAATACTTATAATTTATAAATATCTGACTTGTTAATATGCTTGATTAGCTTTTAAAAAACGAATGTCGTCTTCAATTTAGTCCCTTAAATAATTATCCATCTAGTAATCCATCCATTTATATTTTTTGACATTTATAGCGCAAAAGTTTTCAAAATCAACGTTGCGAATAATATTAAAAATAGTCGTGAAGATAAAAAGTATTTTTTAATGAAATTGTATCAGCTCCTGCCTCCTACTAAACGAGTTGTACTCAACAGACCGGTTTAGTTGAAAATCCATTTCATATACAAATGAAATATAACATGTTTTTTCACATGATATAGCACCAACAGATGAGTAGATAAAGTAAATATATCCGCAAGCATTGTGTAGTTAAAACACCACAATACTCATTTTTATCCACTCAAATAAACAACTAAATTCACGTGAAAAAACATATTTTCTAAAATATTTCATAAACCCTACAAAACCCAATATAAAAACAATATAAGTTTTACATCTGAATAATTTTTTGGAAAAATATCTCACGGCTCGCAAGTAAAACTTACCTATTAAAAAACAAATACATCACCATTCCTTATTGCTCAAACCATAAGTTATACAGACTTCATCAGCACTTTTTAGCCAAAAACCTAAAAATCAAATTAAAATTAACGTATTAAAATACTTATAATTTAACCAAATTGTTCGAATAAATATTTAAGAATTTCTTTAATATTCAGAAAAATTTATCATTTGTAAAGCTGATATAGAGTTTCTTTCATAATCTGTTGTCATTTGGTCTTTATTAAAGTTTACGGACACATTCTCATCTAACTTAGGCAAGTTTGGTGTACAGCATGAAATAGGCTGTATCCAGATGCATATCAAACTTATAAATTTGCCGAGAATATTTATGCAACAGGAATTGGTTCCCAGAAGAAAGTTTTATACAAATGATTTGCTCTCAGGTTTAGTTGTTTTTTTAGTTGCTCTACCGCTCTGTTTAGGTATAGCCAGTGCCTCAGGTGCTCCCTTGATTTCCGGTATTATTGCAGGTGTCATTGGTGGAATCGTTATCGGTTATTTGAGTGGTTCTCATATCAGTGTGTCAGGTCCCGCTGCTGGGCTTACCGCTATTGTTTTAACACAGCTAGATAAGCTTGAAGGCAACTATCAAGCTTTTTTATTTTGTTTAGTTTTAGCCGGCCTCATCCAATTATTTTTCGGGTTATTTCGGTTGGGGACATATTCAAATTTTATCCCAACCAATGTGATTATGGGGCTTCTTGTTGCCATCGGATTAATCTTGATTATCAATCAGCTTCCTCTACTCTTTGGGATTAAAACCGAAATTCTTCAACAACGTTGGTCCGAAGGGACAGGCCTATTACAGCATCTTGATTATGGTGCGGCAATCATTGGTATCTCAAGTATATTCATTATTTTATTGTGGGATAAAACACCTTTAAAAAAAATGGTTGTACCCTCTGCACTGATTGCGGTTATTTTTGCGGGACTCTTAAACTATTTTTTTATCAGTACAAATTCCAGCCTCACGGTCAGCACTGAACATCTGGTTAATCTTCCCAATATCTTTTCAGGTGTTGAATCAATTATCAGTTTCCCTGACTTCACCCAATGGAATAATCCTATTATTTATACAGGCGCCCTTACACTGGCGATCGTTGCCTCGCTTGAAACACTATTAAATCTAGAAGCTGCGGACAAAATGGATCCGCAAAAGCGTGCCTCTCCGCCAAACAAAGAGTTGGTCGCCCAAGGTATCGGAAATACCATGTCTGGTTTAATTGGAGGTATGCCGATTACCTCAGTGATTGTTCGAAGTTCAGTCAATGCAGCAAGTGGTGCAAAGACTAAATTCTCTGCAATTTTTCACGGTATTTTATTGATTATTGCGGTTTTATTTCTGACACCATTAATCAATGTTGTTCCATTATCTTCCCTTGCCGCCATTTTAATTTTAACTGGCGTAAAATTAGCCAGCCCTTCACTTTTTAAACGGATCTATGGTCAAGGATGGAAGCAATTTCTACCCTTCATTGTAACGGTTGTTGCAATTATCGCGACGGATCTACTTATCGGTATTTTGTTAGGGCTGTTGATTAGTTTTATCATTGTATTAAAAAATAATTTATTCCGTGGTGTTCGTATCATCCATGAAGCACATTTGCATGGAAATATTACCCGTATTGAACTGGCACCCAATATTAGCTTTTTAAATCGTTCCGCATTAGTTTCTGCCTTAGAGAAAATAGTCAGTGGCGATACTGTAGTGATCGATGCGTCGAATACCTATTATATTGATCCGGATGTATATCAAGTGATTAAAGATTTTAGGGATGAAACAGCTGCAGAAAATGGCATCGATGTAAAACTAATTGGCTTTAAAATACATTATCCTGAAATTAAAGAAGAAGAACTGGATATTGATGTCAGTACTCAGGAAATTCAACGACAACTTACGCCTGCACAAGTGTTTCAGCTACTCAAAGAAGGCAATCAGCGGTTCGTTAACCATGAACGGATTTATCATAATATTGCTCGTCAAATTCAAGTCACTGCACAATCTGGACAGCATCCATTTGCAGCCGTTCTAGGCTGTATGGATTCACGTGCACCAACAGAACGGATTTTTGATGTCGGTATTGGTGACTTATTTAGTTTACGGATCGCTGGAAATATAGCGGGCGAAAAAGTATTAGGCTCTCTAGAATTCGCCTGTAAGAGTAAGGGTTCCAAATTAATTTTAGTATTGGGTCATACAGATTGTGGTGCAGTGACAGCAGCTTGTCAGATGTATGAACAAAAAAAGGATATTACTCAACTCAGCGAAACCCCACATGTACAATACTTTCTTAAACCGATTATGCAGGCGGCAGAAAATGTGCATAAAGAAATGACCGATTACCAACTCACCAGTAATTTCATTCAGGCGGTGACCATTGCAAATGTACAAAATAATATTGCCTATATCTTAAGAAATAGCCCAGTACTGAAAAAGATGGTTGAAGAAGGTGAAATTGGCATTGCAGGTGGTATTTATGATGTAAAAACAGGAAAGGTGGATTTTTTATAAAGTCTATATCTGCATGATTTCGTTATGATCGTATAAGGATATCAGCATAAAACTGGTCTTAAAGACAAGTGTAATGATCGACATGGATGTCATCTTCCCCTTTTACAAAGATCTCTAATAAATCTTTATCAGCTTTCTATTCATAGATAAAAAAAATCTAAATTTTTAGAAAAGATTAAACCTAAAGCCAATCATTGTGTTCTAAACAAAAGAAGCCTGAATATTCAGACTCCCTTATGATGCGCTTAGTGTTAGTTTTGAAAATATTTGGGTCTATTGCTTATAATATTCCCTTATAACCCTTCAAGTTTTAGACGATTAACCTGTTGACGATAAAGTGACACAGGATCAGGTCCAAACCATGCTTTCAAGCCCAAAATCTGATTAATTTCATCTAGGTGAGTTTGATTATAGTCGTCTCGAATCACCTGTCCGAAATGTGCATTGCAACGATTAACTAAACCATCATTGTCATTATTTTTATATGATCTTGGTGCCATGGTGGAAATGGCAACGTCAATGACATCAAGTAGATTGGTTGCTTGAGCTTTACCTGTCCACGAGTAATGATAAACCCCATTACTGGTAATCTTCTGACCATTGCCACAATCAGATGGGATTGCTGCAGTTGGGAATCTTGCATTGAATTCTACAGAACCCTTTTCACTTAATGATTTCAATGAGCGATCCAGACTAATCGGCAAATCAGGATTACCTTGTAGAAGTAACTCCACTGGAGCAACGATATATTGTCCTAAGACGGTAAATAAAAATTTCTCAGCAGGATTATCCAACATATCATCTCCCACTTTGGACCCTTTAAACGTTCCAGCAACAGCAGTGAGTGAAGCGACTTTCTCAGGTGCAATTGCTTCAATATAACGAATAGTCGGTCCACCATGACTATGACCAATCAGATTAACTTTTGACTTTCCTGAGAGTGCCAAAACTTCATCTACTTGTTGTAGCAACTGCTCGCCACGAACTTCGGTGGATTCTAGTGGAGAAACCTGGGTTGCATAAACCGTCGCACCATTACGTGCCAAATCTGGAAGAACCTGATAAAAATAATCCATCCCAAAAGCTGTCGGACCGAGTCGAGTAAAACCAAACATCCCATGGTTAAATACAACTGGATATTTGGTTTTTGCATAATCAGAAGCCACATAGTTGCTACTAACGCTCTGTAAACCAGAAGCAAAAACTGGCATAGCCAATGTGGCCAAAGCCACAATACTAGCGGTGAGTAAAGTCTGTTTCATATATTTCCCTGCTATCTTGATTTCTTTTCTTTAGAAATCAGCATCATTCACGTTATAAATCCTCTATAACCATGCATTTTTTGTTTTTTTGCATAGTGCTCCTCATAAATAAAGCTGTCATCTAAAAGCCTTATTTACTCAATCCTATTTACCCTCCTTGGTCATAGATATATTCAAAGTTGTGTAGGCACATTTATTCTGGTTGATTGCATAAATGAAGTGACTGCATTTGTTTGACTAAATCACGCAGTGTCCTCATATCTTGTAGTTTTGACTGTTGCTGAATTTCTTCTTTTCGGTCTTTCTAAAAGTGTATTGAATTATTTTTCCATTTTTGAGCTTGCTCAGTAGCTGAAAGATTTTCATGATCTATCACGTTTATTCGCTTGACTGTGTAAATATTGTAAGTCGCTTACTTACCCAAGCAGATCGTCGATTTCTCAATCCATAAGGAATAGGTTTTGCAGCTTTCTCATATTTAAGAAAACCTATTGATAATATTTAAAATATTTCTGAATTTTATTAAGCAGCTGTTGGCGGCTTTGTTGTTTAGGATATGAGCCGAACAAAAAGTAACTGATCAGTTCATTTTGCTGAAAAAGCTGAGATACGACTTTAGAGATGCTGTGTGAAGCCAAGAAAATCGTCCCGCTGGCTAAATACCACCTAAACAGATACATGCGAATAGTCATCATTATTTATTGGTGGGGCTGAGGAAAGTGTGAAAGTCATTGAAAATGTAGACGGTTTAAGCTTTGACGAATTGCAGTCAATCACTGGATGCGAAGTTGATTGATGTAACTGTATAAAACCTCCCTTCGTCCCTCATGAAAGGGGGGTAACTTAAATTGCAAAAAATTGAATGGAAGCTATTAGGCAACATAAGTTTTATAAGAATAATTTTGGAAAACCGTACTCGCTTCCTTATAAAATCGATTTAACTCATAGCTTGGTCTACCACAAACAACCAAGCAAACACTCAAGTTAATTAAACAATTTCTCATGGATTCATCATTTTCATGCAGCATGAGGAAATTAAAAAAATAATTGATATTTCAGCTCTAAAAGAATACCAGTCATAAAGACTGGTATTCATCATCTGTTAAGGTTTTTCACCATTTGCTAAACGCTGTTCGATCGCATCCAATACCGCAGGTAAGTCAGCAATACTATCAATTACATAATGTGCACCTGAAGCATTCATTTTTGCGTATGCTTTTTCTTTTAAGCCTAGTTGTTCAGACGCTGATAGTGCAGACCACTCTTCGAAGCTTAGCCCCACTTCATTCCCACTGACGGCCAAACCCACAGTCCAACAACCACCGTTTAAACCTTCTTCGATGCCGACCACTGTGTCATCCACTTTCACCACATTTTTAACATCAAACACATCAAGTTCGATTAAGTTTTTCCACAACATTTCAGGATATGGACGACCATGTTTCACATCACTGGCTGTAATAGTACAGTCAGGCACATAACCTTGATCAGCTACATCTTGCACCAATTGACCAATCATCATCGAAGCATAACCAGTATTACTGCCAATTTTTGCACCACGGGCACGAATGTCAGCAAATGCCTCTAATGCCCCCGGAATCAATTTTGAGCAGCTCGGGATGCTTTTCAATTGGTATGGAATAAATTCCTGATATAAACGGTCAATATCCGCCACAGTCACTTCTGCACCATGTGCCTGTTTCCACGCATCTGCAACACGTGGCATTTTCAAAACTGCCGCAATGTGATCGCGTTTTTCCAAACCCATTGGCGCACGTGCTTCTTCAATTGAAATTTCAACTTTATTATCTGAAAATAAGGCCATAAATGCTAAAATTGGTGCACGTGAACCAAAATCTACTGTTGTACCTGCCCAATCAAAAACCACGGCTTGTAATGCTGAAGTTGAAGTGTTCATAAGTTTGTCCTATTCATTTCTCAAAGTTAAAAATAGCTATCTTGCGTAAGTTGAGTTTTGCGTAATATTTAATTTCTAATGGAAGCGCCCGCTCCTTTCAAAGGAGAGAGCTAGGGAGAGGATCTATAATCTCCCCATCCTAACCTCCGCCCTGAGCCATAAATGGCGCAAGAAAAGGAGTTTTGAATTCCAATCAAATTCGATAGTGCTCAATCGCTGTTAAAAGTCGTTCAATATCATCCAAATAAATCTCTCCGATATTGCCGATACGGAAGCAATTTAAGTCGGTGACTTTGCCCGGATAGATTACAAACCCTGCTTGTTTCAGATTTTCATACAAGGCTTGGAAGCTAAAATCGGCTTCATTTGGATATAAAAATGTAGTGATAATTGGAGATTGTGGTGCGTCTTGATCTAAGACCATTTCAAAACCAAGCGCTTGCATACCTGCGGCTAAACGTTGTTGATTATTGAAATAACGCTGATAACGAGCGGTTACTCCACCTTCTTGTTCTAATTCTAAAAGTGCTTGATAAAAAGCACGCACCACATGAGTGGGTGAAGTAAAACGCCATTTACCATTATGCTGTTCCATGGTGTTCCATTGGTCATATAGGTCTAAACTGACTGAACAAGCCAAACCTTTACACGCTTGTAATTGCTCACGTTTTGCCAAAATAAAACCAAAGCCTGGTACACCTTGGATGCATTTATTGGCACTTGAAATCAAGAAATCAATTTCAAGCTCTGCAATGTCCATTGGCACGCCACCAAAAGAACTCATCGCATCGACAATCCACACTTTGTTTTTGGCTTTGACAATGCGTCCAATCGCTTGAATTGGATTTAATAAACCAGTGGTGGTTTCGCAATGGACACATGACACATGAGTGATGCTGTCATCTTCAAGTGCTTTTTCGATATCAGCCAGTTGAGGGATTTGCATTTCAGGGTAGCGTAATTCCACCACGTCAATTTTCAAACACCGAGCCATTTGCACCATGCGTGCGCCATATGCCCCGTTATTGATAATTAAAATTTTACCATCCTTTGGAATCGCCGAACCTAACACGGCTTCTACAGAGAAACTCCCACTGCCTTGCATCAACACAGCACTATATTGTTCAGGTTTTGCAGTGGCCAACGCCACCAAACGTCTGCGGATCTCCTGAACCAATGCGTTATATTCTTTGTCCCAAGTACACCAATCACGTTGCATCACACGACGCACACTTTTCGAGGTAGACAATGGTCCCGGTGTCAACAGTAAGTATTTATTTTCAACATCGTTTTCAATTGTGTTTGCAAGTTCAATTTGTGCGTTCATTTCGCCTAACCTTTGATCAATTTCATACAGCATAAACAAATCTGGTTTAAACCAGATTACAAAATATAATTTTCTAACATTTCTTTCATAAATCCTGCGCCTGTGGTCATGCCTTTGCCTGCAATCGCACTGACAAGGAAAATATTGGTTTCAGCTTCCATCACACAAGCCAATTCCGTAGGATGAGTCAGGTAATAACCGTTCCAACGAGATTCAATTTCAGGTAGTTCTAAGCCAATATTTTCTTTGCAATATTGCAAAATGAATTGGTTAATTTCTTCACGTTGATTAAATTGTGGTAGGTCTTCAATCGGATAATATTCATGGCTATCGCCCAAAATAATTTGTCCGAATTCATTTTGTTTAATCAGGATATGAATACCGTATTTTTCAACTAAACCGATTTGCGATTCATTGCGTAAATCTTGATGACTTGGGCAAATCTCAAAAGCGGGATAACGAGAGATCGACAATCCTGAATAAATCGAAGCTTTGAGATTGACTTTTAGCGGTTTGGTTAATGCCATTTGCAAAGTACAACGCAATAAACCTTTTTGTTGTAAGAGCTCGGGATACAACAATTGTGTCTCTTCACCATGACAAATCATGACTTTATTTGCGGTAAATGTTTGACCTGATGCCAAGCGAATATGCGCCATACCTTGGTTAAATTGCGTCAGTACCACAGAGGCATTGCAATGAATGTGTACACCAAGTTTTTCGGCATATTGCAACAAACGCAGTCCCACCAAATGTGGCTCAACTGAATAATCTTCATGAAACACCATACCGCCACGTAGCGCAGTTTTTGGGTTTAAATAAGTATATTGATCAAACAGTTGCTGCTTAGACAATAGACTTACAGGAATCTGATAATCAGCTGCGGCTTGAGCAAACTCGTTTAATACTTGCCATTCAAGTTCAGTATTCGCAAGATACAAGCCATTTCGCTGTTGAAATGAAATATCGGTTTGTGCCTGAATCCGTTGATAAAATTCACGGGTTGCCAAAGCATATTCACGCCATTTCGCATCAGGACGGCTTAGCGTCGAAGTCCCAACCATGCCAAAGTTACGGCGAGTCGCACCTATAGGTTGTGCATATTTTTCAAAGACTTGTACCTTTAAACCTTGCTCTGCCGCTTGGATCGCAGCCGATAATCCTAAAATGCCTGCACCGACAATAATTAAGTCAAATTGTGCTGTATTCATTGTCTTTTCCACCTTATCTACTTTTTTTAGCACGCAAAATCCCCTGCACCTAAAAGAAAGCGTTCAATTCAAATGGTTTAGTTAATTAAAAAGATTGACTGAAACATCAATTTGTTATGAATGTGTTTGCTCACGCCAACGTTGTGTTGACGTCATCATTTTCCGAGTGAATAACCAATGCACCAACTTGACTGCACATGAGGTGAGTAAAATCAAAATACTCATCGCCACAGCTGCCACGGTATCACCTGCATCATCCATATTCAGCACTGCCACCGATGCCAAATTGGTATCAGGTGAATAAAGGAAAATCGCAGCTGAAACAGTAGTCATGGCATTGACAAATAAATACACCAACACATCACACAGCGCAGGAAAGGTTAAAGGCAAATATACTTTGCGGAACATTGTCCAATGTGAAGATCCTAAACTTTGTGCAGCATGATCAAGTTGATTTGGGATCTGTTGAATCGCATGCGTTAAGGTCAAATGTGGCACAGTGTAATAATGAATAATGGTTGAAATCACCAACAGCGTCATCGTACCGTAAACGAAAGACACAGGATTTTGCGGTGCATTAAAGAACAAGATATAAGCAATACCCAACACCAAGCCCGGCACAGCCAAAGGCAATAACACCAAGACTTTTACATAATTTTTAAGTAAAGGATGTGCTTTAAAACGGGTACTAAATAAGGCAATGATGAAAATTATCATCGTACCGAAAACTGTACTGAACAATGCCAATTTGATTGAGTTAAAATAACTTGCCCAACCACCACCATCCACATATTCAAAACGATAATGATTTAAGGTCATTGACAAATCATAGGGCCAATAGCGAATGAATGATGCGAGAATCGCAGTCACAATAATCAGTAAAATACCGCCTGAAATCATCCCACAAAATACAGTTAATGCTTTTTCAATTCGAGGATTGGCACGCAAACGATAAGGCTGAATTTGGAAATTTTGATAGCGTTCCTGATGGCGATTTTGGTATCGATCAAAAATGAATGCCAACACCGCAGGACAGAGCAACAAAATCGAAATGACGGCACCCATGTTCATATTTTGTTGACCAATGATCTGCTTATACACATCCAACGCCATCATATTGAATGACCCGCCAATCACTTTGGGAATCCCGAAATCTGTGATGACATAAGTAAATGCTACCAGACAGGCACTGACTAAACCATAACGAATCGCAGGAAAAGTCACAGCCCAATGGGTTTGTAGTGTATTTTTTCCTAAGGCATGAGAAGCCTCAATCAAATGTTGATCAATATGGCGAAATGCCCCCATCATCAACATGACCATGGCAGGAAATAGCCAAAAGCAATAACTGATCAAAATGCCTAGTGGACCATAAATTTCCACCTCGCCCAGCATGCCCTTAAAAACACCTTGCTGACCAAACAAATACACCAAAGCCAATGAAGGCAAAAGTGAAGGTGCAAGAATCGGTAAAAATGCCACGGTTTTAAAGAAAGCTTTGCCTCGAATATTGCAATTGATCAATGCAAAAGCATAAACACTTGCCAAGCTCACCGTAATCAACATGGCTGTAATGGCGATCCACATCGAATTAAAAATCGATGAGATTAAGGCCGGATTGGAAAAATAAGCTGTAAAGTTATCCAACCCGACAAATTGATGCTGTTCATTTAAAAATGCGCTTTGCATCAATACGATTAAGGGTGCAATCAAACTCATGGTGAATAGAATTGCTGCGACAAACAACACCGCACTTGAACGCAATGAATAACGAAAACGATGTGCTGTTTGACTACTTAATAAAGCATCTGCAGCAGACTGATTTAACATCTCGCATGCCCTCGTGAATCAAACACATGTAAGTCACGAATCGGAACTTGCAGATACATTCCATCTTGCACCACCGCCATATGTTGATGATCCACATCAACTTGCAACATATTGTCATCTGCCTGACCTTGGTTTTGCACCACGCAGAATAAACGACGTTTTGCACCTAAAAACTCAGTGTTGACAATATCTACAGCTAAATTTAAATATTCAGTAGAAGGTTCATTTCCAGCAACTAATTTGACATTTTCAGGTCGAAAAGCGATTTCATAATGTTCATCTTGGGCAAAGTTTAAATGTGGAAATTCAATAAAAGATTGCTCATTCATTTTTAAACGATGCGTATCGACCGCTACTGTCTGTATAAAATTCATCGAACCAATAAACTGTGCTACAAAACGAGTTTGCGGTTTGTAATAAATATTATGTGGCGTATCGAGTTGTTCAATCACACCTTTATTCATCACTGCCACACGGTCAGAAATACTTAACGCCTCTTCCTGATCATGCGTAACCATGATCGCAGGCAAATTTAATTGGCATTGAATGGTACGAATTTTTTGGCGGAGGTTTAAACGTACCAACGCATCCAAAGCTGACAACGGTTCATCCAACAACAAAACATCAGGATTGGGCGCAATCGCACGGGCTAAAGCCACACGCTGTTGCTGACCGCCTGACAATTGATTAGGATATTTTTCTGAGTTATTGGGCAATTCAATTAAGTTTAATAATTCATTGATACGAAATTGAATCTCTTGCGCTGACCAGTGTTTTTTATGCAAACCAAATGCAATATTTTCCGCCACAGTTAAGTTTGGAAAGAGTGCATAGTTTTGGAAAACAATGCCACATTTACGTTTTGCAGTATTAAAATGGGTAATATCAACCTGTTGTTTAATCACCTTGCCATAATCTGGCTGTTCAAGCCCAGCAATGATGCGTAACAATGTTGTTTTACCACAACCTGATGGACCTAAAAAGCTAACAAATTCACCTGCTTTCAGGTCAAGGTTAATGTGTTCCAAGACACGGCTTGAACCAAAAGATTTTTGAATATCCATCACTTCAAGCACTGTTTTTGATTCTGCCATTTTAAACGTTCTTAAAGTTGAGAGCAGATGCCCTGCCGAGTTTGGCATGGCTTGCCCTGTCCTACTATTTTGTAAATGCGATGGAATTTGCATACTGCACCTAGTTTTTAATCGTTAATTTTGAATAACTGATTCTGAATAGCTTTTTGTGTATATGATTCAATTACTTTTCAAATTTTGCTGACCATTGTTTTAGAATTGATTCACGCTGTTCAGCTGCCCAATAAAAATCATTCTTCACCAATTGCTGCGCGAGATTTTTTGGGAAGTCTTGGTTTTTGCTGTGAACATTGTGATGTGCCACCATTGAAAAGTTTTGTGCATAAGCTTCATTGGCAGCTTGGCTAACACTCCAATCAATAAATTTCTCTGCACTGCTGAGTTTTTTCGTACCTTTGACAATGGCTGAGGCTTCCATTTCCCAACCTAGCCCCTCTTTCGGATAGACAATTTCTAAAGGTGCACCACGTGATTTCAGCTTAAAGCCCGGATAACCAAACGAAATTCCGATGACCGTTTCACCTTGAGCCGCCATCTTGCAAGGCTTCGAGCCTGAATGCACATATTGAGAAATGTTTTTATCGAGTGCCTGCATATATTGCCAAGCTTGCTTTTCACCAAAAATTTGCATCCATGCAGTCACATCCAAATAGCCTGTGCCACTCGATGCCGGATTTGGCATCACGATTAACCCTTTATAAATTGGTTTAGTCAGGTCTTGCCAGGTTTGCGGAATCGGTAGTTTTTTCTTTTCCAATTCAACAGTATTGACACAAACAGCCGACTCCCAAGCGGTCATGCCTGTCCATGTTGGAATGTCTTTTTGGCTATAAAAATCGATTTTAAGTTGTTCGACATGTTTCGGGCGATACGGTTGCAATAAGTCTTTTTTTTCCATGACCAATAAACTGGTCAAAGCAAGTCCCATCACTACATCGGCTTGTGGATTCTTTTGTTCTGCTAATAATTTTGCGGTGATCACACCTGTCGAATCACGCACCCATTTTACTTTTAATTCAGGATGTGCTTTGCGTAATTCCCATTGATAACGCTTTAATTGATCCGCTTCAACCGCGGTATAGACTGTGATTTGCTCAACATCATTCGAGGTTGAAGACGTGGTGCATGCTGTGCTGACACAAGCAAAGAGAATACTTGTGCCCATGGCGAGGAGCTTTTTTTGCTGCTGTTTCAGATACGGGCTCATTGTGACATTCCTAACGAATGCTGCTTCTTGATAGCCTGTATTTCAACAAAAGTTTATGACAATTTAATTAATCTGGTTTAAACCAGATTAATTATTTTAATTCTTTGTCATGACGCTTCAAAATGTAAATCTAGTACATCATGTAACCAATATTCTTGGTCAACATCGGTAATCACTCCATTTTGATCGCAGTTGGTACGGCAAATATATAAACCCATACTACCAACATTGACATGCAAAGCTTTGGCTTGTTGTTCTGACAATACCGTTGGATAAAGATTAATATGCGCTCGGGTCAATTGCCGTTGATAGTGCTCTGCCATCAATGTCGTAATAGAACCTTCTAATTGTTGTTCTAAGAATTGAGGAAATAAACTTGCATTAATACGTAAATGCTCAACTACCGCAGGACGTCCATTGATACTACGACGTCGCCACATCGAATAAATATCATCACCCACCGAAATTTTTAAATGTGCTGCATCCCAAGAGGTCGCTTGCAGCAATTCCGCAGAAATCAATTCCGTACTTGGTACACCCCCTTGCTCAGTCACATATTGGTTAAAACTCTTAGTCGATTGCGGACGGTAAATAATTCGTGGCGCACGAACAAACCAACCACGGCGATCTAAACGATAAATCAGACCATCCATTTCCAAAGCCAATAATGCTTCTCGAACTGCGACACGTGTGGTAGCAAATTGTTCCATCACCACACGTTCTGAAGCGAGTTTGGTATTGGCACTCCATTGCCCAGACTCAATCTCATGGGCAATAGCATCTCGAATGGCAATATATTTGGGAATACGTGGAGAAGTCTTTTCTTGAACAGGCATACACATTTATTTTGTGAAAATTTCTTCTAATATACTCAAATATCGTGTCTAAGCGATGACATTTTTAAAATAAGCATAGTTCATACGCAAATTTTAAGTTTTAAAAAGCTCATCTTTTGATGAGCTTTTGGAGATCACAATGAAATGTGTTGAGTCTAAAAGACTCATGATTTTTCTCAAAGAATTACTTATTTGTTTTGTTTGGCATCTCCATATTTGAATGATCCATATCCTTCATCGAAGAAGGCATATTGGTCATTTTTGAATGATCCATTTGTGACATTTCTGAAGCGTTTCCATGCTGATGTTGCGTTGAGTTATTTGTTTGAGTTTTAGGATCATTGTTTGGTTTACAATTTTTTTCACATTTCTTTTGTTTTTTGTCTTTTGGCTGTTCATCGACTGTTCTAGTCAATACTTTATCTTCATCCTCATGTGCCCATGTTTGAACTGTGGTCATTAAAGCACCCATACAGATTAAAGCTGTTACACTTCGACTAAGTACATTTTTCATGAGTTTCTCTCAGATTAAGTTTGTTGACTTTTACAATAAAATAATTTGCCAAACTTTAAAGTGACATGAAAATGATATTTTAGTCAGCCAGAATTATATTGGGTGGTATATCTATCAACATAACTGTAAAGGATTCATGGGTATCATCAGAAAAAGTAGGTAACTCTTTTATAAGCATGTTTGCAATAACCTCATTCATTACCTGCAAAATAGCTAAAAATGGCTTTTGTGAAGATGCTTATCCAACATACGATATGACAGGTAAATCTATAGTGGTCAACATACTATGACCTTTATAACATTGCTAAACTTTACCTCCAATTACAGCTTCTTTTCCATTCAGTTCAGTTTTATTGGCATCAGCTGTACTAGCTACTTGTCGATAGAATTGAATAATAAAATGTTCATCTTGTTCTTTAATACAGAAACTGCTGTTATTAAGCATTGCATCGAAATAAGTAGCGGCTTCTTATTGAGACACTTTACGTTGACCGAGCTGTTTTATTTGATACATGTTTCATCACATACCCGTACAGAAATACCCAACTGATGTTTGATTCCCTCCACATCATATAAAAGTGCAAACTGTGCAGATCTGGTAAGCTCTTTAATCCGTCCTGCTCTACGTTAACCACAAGGATATATCTCAAAGATTCGAACGTAAAATTTCATTAATGATTATGATCACCAAGTATTTTTTCCTTGCTATTTATTGTATACATTTCATCAACTTGATCTTTTCTAAACACAAGTTGTCTTTTATTAAATTTTGAAGTTTCACCATCATCAGTATAGCTGTAGTCCATAATATTATCTGTATAGCCTTGCTGGTATCTGAATTTGTTCCCATGAACATTAAATGTATGTAACAAGCCAAATGTATGGCAAAGTTCATGAGAAAATGTTTTAAGGAATCCTTCTTTGGTCGCCATTGCATCCTTAAATACAGCAACTGTATTCGCCCATTTAAGCTCATTAAATGCTTCTTTAGAGTTCATATCTATCTTTTTAACTCTCGGAGTCAAAAATTTTGATTTAGGTTTATAACTAGCACTACCTAAAACATTCATCCACACTGGTTGGCTAATTTCTTTCTTTGAAATTGGATCATATACATTTTCAGTTTTTGGAGTTTCACTTACACAAATCGGTGCAAAGAAAATATAATTCTTTTGCTCAACTTCTGAATATATTGATAGTAACTTGTCTTCTACTTTTCTCTTCCTATCATATAGATCAATTAACTCGCGTTGAAATTCTTGAGACAAATCTTCTTCCACGTTAATCGTTTTATTTCTTATGCTATTTTGACTTTCTTGCTCTAGAGTATTTGAACAAACCTCAAGAAATTTTTTACCATAGGCTTCTGATATTTCTTTGGTCCACCATTTTTTTACAAAAGCACCTACCTCAGCATCTGTTTTCGACAATCTATCTAGATCAAAAATATCAGTCTTAAGGACTTGAACAACCATAAGGCACTGATTAAAAATATTATACTTTAAAGCTTTTTCGTAATTTTCAGGTCTTTTAAGTATTTCCCCATTTACTTTTACATCAACAATCACTAATCCTTTTGTGATTACTTGATCATTTCTGGAAAGATAAATTATGCCAACTTCCTTTTTGTTTTCGCCACATTTTGCTATAACAGTAATACTTTCATTTTGCTTTAAAACATCTCCTAAACAATGAACTGTTATTGCCTTTTTCTTTTTATAAGCATATCTAGTTTTGGTACCTAAATTCACCTTAACACGCTCTGAGTCAATAAATCGACTTAAAGGTTCTTCAATATAATCTGTCTGTTGATTATTATTAAATGTTGAAATTTTTATTGAGGTATTAGATGCTTCAAAGATCAGAACTGTACCATTGACTGTAAGTTTATCTTGGTAATATGCATCAATTACATCTTGATGTATTTCTAAATCAAGAACTGCACCTTGAGCATTTATTTCTTCACTACCCAAAACACCTTTACAACCAGAAGCAAAAATTGATAACCAAGAGGGAAAATAGTTAGGATAACTAATTTCTTTATTTACACTTCGAACATAGTTATCTTTCAATAATGAAAATGTAAAATCATGACTATATGCATAAATAACAGGGTCTTTTATTTCTTTTATTGTCAAAATAGGGTATATATATTCATCTCGAACCCAATCAAAACCAAATTCACCATTATATTCATCTACTGGTCTTCCAATTTCATAAGGCCGTCTAAAATGTACTGAAAAATCTCTTAAACAACTTTTAGACAATGCATCTTTCTTAGGGCTAGACATTATTTTATTCACAAGATTAGACCTCACACCTTTTATATCTGGCTAAAATAATTATTCT